>NZ_JBRJXU010000129.1:0-31463 GCF_057467645.1 Zarconia sp. | reverse complement strand
TGCCCACTCTGGGTGAGATTTGAGAATCACCCGAGGCGAACTCGGTGAACATGTCACAACTGAGTTCACCACAGGTGGTGAATATCCTCTTCGGGTGAGTGGGGCATTCATTCCCCATTCCCCATTCCCCATTCCCCACCTTCACCGGATACTTCTTATCCCGAACTGGCGTTAGAGTTTAATTAATTTATATATCAAGTTTAAATTCCATTCCCCATGAATCCAAAACTCTCATCGCTTATCGATCGCAAACCCTCAACCCCTCGCATCATCTTGACCGATTACGCTTCATTTCTTTTGACGGTGGGAACGATTTTCGGGGGAATTTTTCTGGTGACGATTCCCATTGCCTTACTGCTGATGTACTTTTTAATCAAACGGGTTCGCTTCATTCAGCGCATCTTTTCCCAAGGCGTTCGAGTGCCAGCTATTTTAGTCAGTCAGAAATTCTCTTATGGCGGGCTGCAATTGCGGTATCAATATACCTATCAATATAAAGAGTACGAATCAACCAATCGCATTTTGCGCTTTCGTTCGGGGATCGAGGATGAAGAAAAAATCGAAGTCTTTTTAAACCCAGAAAAACCCATAGAGACGGCATTTATAACCAAGCTCTATCTTGACAAATTGGGTGAATAACGCAATGGTCAATTTAAAGTCTGAAACACTCGATTTTCCGTAACCATTAGACATAGGCGCAAAAATCAAAAATCCAATCAATATCTATGGTTCCGTCATGAATTTCTTCCCCCTTTCCCCCTTTCTCCTTTCCCCTTAACCCTTTTCCACCAGAGGTCTATTGGTGAGAACGTCCAAATGTCGGGTCGATTTTCCATTGACAGGGTTTCCCCGATTCTGGCAAGATTGTTGGGCTGTGGAGATCTATCAAAATGATTCGATCGCCGCGACGATCGAGTACGAATGACCCCGTTCGATTCGGGAACTTCGGTGGCGCGCGATCGATGTCTTCACCGACGTGGCGGTCTCCATAACATCATTGCAAACTGAAACCGGGCAAAACGCGAGGGAGATACGACCGTGAGTGAGGGATTTGATTACGATTTAGTCATTATCGGTGCCGGTGTCGGCGGCCACGGGGCAGCCCTGCACGCCGTCAGCAACGGCTTAAAAACGGCGATCGTGGAAGCGGCCGAAATGGGGGGAACCTGCGTCAATCGCGGCTGCATCCCCTCCAAAGCCCTACTGGCGGCATCGGGACGAGTGCGGGAGTTGCACCAAGCCCACCACCTGCAATCCATGGGCATCCAAATTGGCGGCGTTGCTTTCGATCGGCAGGCGATCGCCGACCATGCCAGCAATCTCGTGGATTCGATTCGGGGCAATATGGGTAACAGCCTCAAACGCCTCGGGGTCGACGTGATTCAGGGCTGGGGCAAACTCGCCGCCTCCCAAAAAGTGACGGTGGACACCCCAGACGGGGAGAAAACCATCACTGCCAACCACGTGATTCTCGCCCCCGGTTCGATTCCCTTCGTCCCCCCCGGTATTGAAGTAGACGGCAAAACCGTCTTTACCAGCGACGATGCCATCAAGTTGGAAACCCTTCCCCCTTGGGTGGCGATTATCGGTAGCGGTTACATCGGTTTGGAATTTGCCGATGTCTATTCTGCCCTGGGTTGCGAAATCACGACCATCGAAGCCCTCGATACCCTGATGCCCACCTTCGATCCCGATATTGCCAAGATTGCCAAGCGGGTTCTCCTCGATGCCCGCGATATCGAAGGTCAAGCGGGGGTTCTCGCCCAGAAGGTGACCCCTGGCTATCCCGTCACCATCGAACTGGCGGATACGAAAACCCGCGAAGTGGTGGACGTGTTGGAAGTGGATGCCTGTTTGGTGGCGACCGGACGGATTCCCTACACCGATAACTTGAACCTGGAAGCGGTGGGGGTCGAAACCGATCGCCGAGGCTTTATCCCCGTAGACGACAATCTGGCAGTGACGGCGAATGGAGAACCGATTCCCAATCTGTGGGCGATCGGGGATGCAACGGGTAAAATGATGCTGGCCCACGCGGCATCGGCCCAAGGTGTCGCCGTGGTAGAAACTATTTGCGGTCGTCCCCGACAAGTGGACTATCGCAGCATCCCGGCAGCGGCCTTTACCCACCCGGAAATCAGCTTCGTCGGGTTGACGGAACCCCAAGCCAAAGAGTTGGGAGAAACGGAAGGGTTTGAGGTGGCAACGGCACGGACCTACTTTAAAGCCAATTCCAAAGCCCTGGCGGAGAAAGAAACCGATGGTTTGGCAAAGGTGGTCTATCGCAAAGATACGGGAGAATTGCTGGGGGCGCATATCATCGGCATCCACGCCGCCGATTTGATTCAGGAAGCGGCTAATGCGATCGCCGAACGGAAATCGGTCAACGAATTGGCCTTCAACGTCCACACCCATCCCACGCTATCGGAGGTGTTGGATGAGGCTTACAAGCGGGCGTTAGCACCCCATTAGGGATTGAGAGGGAGAGGGGGAGACGCGGTGACGCGGTGAGGGGGAAGCAAATCGCTACTTCCCCTGCTGTTCTTCGTTCGGTCAGTTAACTGGGTTTGGAAGTCTCGGCACATCCAAAAAATCATTAAGAACGTTTCTAAACTCACGGACAACTTCTTCATAGATGGGAAGTGAAATCTTAGCCGATCGTAGTTCTTTAGGAACATTTTGATAATTTTCTTGACCTTTTAGTTGTGGACTCAATTTCCACAAAAAGTAGAATAAACTTTGCCGATAATAAATATACTTGCAAAAAGCATCATAGCCTTCTATATAAAGAAAGCCGTAATCTTTTGTCTCTCCTGAATCGAATAACTCAAATTTTTCTTGCTCGGAAAGAGAAAAGTAATGTCGATCTAAAATATATTTTTCTCTATGGATAATTAGACCTTCAAGAGAAGAACAAGTTGAAGTCAAAAAAATTTGATCTTCTATATCCCCTAAAAAATTACCCATCAGCCAAATTCTACAATGACCGTATGGAAGAATAGGGGCAGCTTCTAAAATTGAATATTCAATGCCAAAGATTTCCCGATGTCCAATAATATTTGTCTTCACTCATCTCCGAATAAGAAGTAAAATTCTATTTTGGTGATTTTATAACTAGTCAAAAAATAAATTTTTTATCAAAAAACTGTCTATTCAACAATTGACTCTTACCGCAAAATAGCCGTAGGGGTCAACGGCCGTTGACCCCTACAAACTCCCCTAAGACTGTCCTAAATCGCTTTCAATTCTGTCTTCACCCCCATCTCATCGAGCATATTCTGAATTTCCGGGCAATAAATCGCATTCATGACAATGACGATATCCGGTTGGTACTCTTTGAGAAATTCCGGAGACATGATTTCTTGACCCACGCCGGGAATAAATTTGCCGTGGCGGTGGGGATTGATATCGACGATATATTGCACCTGTTCTTTGGTATCCAACGTCGTTAGAAATGCTACGCATTTCGACCCCGAACCCCACACGACAACCCGCTTCCCTTCCGCTTGCCATTGCAGGAGATCGCGCTTCCATTTATCCAGCTTGGCATTAATATGAGCGGCAAAATGTTTAACGTCGCGGGCAATTTCTTCGACACTATCTTCGGCGGGTAAAATTGTTTCGGATGGGGTCGAAACCGGTTTTGCTTCGATGAGTAGATATTGCTCTCCGTAGGCGAGATAAACATCGGTGACTTCAAAGTTATTCGCGCGGAACAAACGGGCCAGAGAACCCGGCGTAAAATAGGAGCAATGTTCGTAGTAGATATCTTCAAAGGCTAAATCCCGCAAAACGCGACCCATATCGGGAATTTCAAAGAAGACGGATGTATCGAAGCGTTCGCCGATCGAACCGCGCACCGTCCCGACAAATTCGGAGGTGGGATAGATATGCTCGAGGGTATGGCGGCAGCAGATAAAATCTCCAACGCGATCGGCGTATTTTTGGGAGTAGTAATCTTGAATGAATTCGATCCGATCGACCACCGGACTTTTCACTCGTCCGACAACGGCCGAGGGATCGATCCCCACACCGCGATTTTCTCCGAGTTCGCACATTAAAACCAGAAAATCGCCCTTGCTACAGCCAATTTCAACGATATGCTTGTCGTGTAAATCGTATTTTTCCACCAAGCTACTGGCTAAATCGAGAGCAAACTTATTAAAGGTGGGGGAAAAGCTCTGTTGGTCTTCGTAATTGGGGGCGTATGCCGACCATTTGGAATCGAATTCAACGTTGGTAATAAAACCGCAATTGCCGCAAAAGCCCAAGACCACATCACCGCAGGGAAAATCGATCGCCTCTTGTTGAGTCGGCATCATCAAGCAGCTATGAACGGGAACGTTCCGAACTTCGTAGAAAATCGACAGTTCGCTGTGACCGCAGTTGGGGCAGGTATGTTCGACAACTTTAAAGTTATCGCCCAGGAGGGTGGGATTTAACACAGAAGATTGACTCATTTTTTGGCTCCGTAAAAATTAGGACTCAACGATCGAATTTGAATGGAAACGATGGAATTGGGGGAAAGGGGAGAAACGGGAAGGATGGCAAAAACTTACCCATTGTCAATTGTCTATTCACTCCCTCTGCCTCATTAATGTAGTGGTAGCTAGAATTCCCATTCCCCATTCCCGGTTTCGATCGAATTGACTAAACTTCCGACGGCATGGATTTCGATGGAGAATGGGGGGCGAATGCCGACCTCAAACCCATTTGTCCGCCTTTAAATAGCAATAGAGATAGAGACATCAACACCAAACTCAGCGCTAAATTATCCGATCGCATCGATCGACCGGCTTCCCATGCCAGTAACCCTTCTAGCAACAACGCCGGTAGGACGATGCCACCCGCAACGGCCGTAAGGTAGAGTGTCCGTTGGCGCAGCCGCAGGGGAATGCAACCCAACCAAATGCCCAGGGGAACGAATGCGAGACTGTAATACAACCATCGTCGTAAGTCGATCGCCTTCGCTTCGGGAAGCCAGTTCAATAGGTAATACAAGACCAGTCCGGATTTGAGATCGAGGGCGTAGGATGAGTCCGCACGATCGACCCAGACTTGCAACACCGAACCGTCAAAGGAAACGACCAGATGGTGGGGTTCGGTATCGGCAAACAAACCGGGAACGGTAATATCGGGTTCGCTGCCATTTCTGCCCGTCATCGGCGTTCGCAGGCGCACCACCAAATTGCTGCCACTCTGTCCGAGGGTCAAATTGCGATGGTTGATATCGCTGGAGATGGAGATAATGCGCGCCGGACCGGTTTGGGTTAAATCGGCGGTGGCAACGGTAGCGCTCGCGGTAAACTGGGAGCGGTCGCGAATGCGTTTGGATATCGCTCTAGGCGCTTCGGCAGTGACCAGCCAAGTCCGATCTGGGGATAAATCTGGGGACAGACCCGCTCGATCGCGGTTGCCGTCTTCTCCGGTCAGGGCATAGGATGCCACCAGGGAGTCTCCAAATACCGTAGCGGTAGGAGTCCCCTCAAAAATGCGGGCGATCTCCGCTTCCTTCAACCCCCGATCGCCGATCGCCAATTCAGACACCGTTCCCAGCCAGGGTCGTGCCCCATCGACCTCGTTACCGATCGCTAGGGGAAAGTTCGGGTTCCAGTTATCCGGCTGCGTTACCCCCTGAAATCCTAGTGAAATTCCCACCCATAGCAAGAGATAAACCCCAAAACAGGCGGCCCATTTGAGCAGGGAAACATAGGATGGCGGTCGATTATCCCCGGTAGTGGAATAGTAGGCAACGATCGCCTTCCATCGATCGTACCCCCAACATCCCAAACATCCACTCAGCGTGTTGGTGAAAACATCGATAAAGGTTGGATACCGTTGGGGTAAAAACATCTGAAACGACTCCACCACAAAGGAAAACCCCAGACTGGCGATAATCGTAACGATGGCGGCGGTGAGTTTTCCGGTACGTTTCCCGATTAACCAACCACTCAAGCCGAATCCGAAGGGAAATAACATTAAGAGATTACCGATCCGATCGAGGGGATCGCTGGGACGGAAAAAAAAGTCCGAGAGTTTTTCGATGGAAAAATCTGGATTTCCCGCAAACTGGAAGGGATATAGCGTTGCCACGAGGGCGATCGTCATCCCAATTAGGGCAATTGCCGGTAATGCTTGTTCGACGAGTCGATCGAGATCGGCGAGGGAGATTTTCGGATTGAGCGATCGGTTCTTCATCTAGGAACTCTACAAAGAAAATAAGCGATTAGTTCTCAACCTACAATTTTAGGTGAGGGAATCGGAACGATAAACTGACCGCCATTTTCCTGATATTGCTGCTGTTGCTCCATGATTTCTCGGGCGAAGTTCCACGCCAAGATTAAAACGTAGTCGGGTCGATCTTCGAGTAACTTCGTGGGAGGGAAAATCGGTAAATGATTGATCCCCATATAGCGATCGTGTTTGAACGGATTCAAATCCACGACGTAATCGAGTAGAGTTTTGTTGATGTCGAAGTAACTCAGCAAGGTCGTCGCTTTAGCCGCTGCACCGTAACCCACCACGCGCTTTCCTTGTTTTTTGATATCCCAGAGAATCGCCATCAATTCCCGTTTGATGGTCTCGACGCGATCGGCAAAACTGCTATAGTAATCGAAGCGATCGACACCGAGATCGGCTTCTTCTTGCAACAGCGATTTCACCGAATCTTTCACCGCTTCGACAGGTTCGACGAATAAGCGCAACGAACCACCGTGAATTGCCGTTCTTTGAATATCGTTGAGAAATAAATTGTGCCGTCGGAACAATTTGTCAACTGCTGTTACGGAAAAGTAACATAAATGTTGGTGGTAAATGGTATCGAATTCTCCATGCTCTACCAAATCCACGACGTAGGGTGCTTCGATAACCGCCACGCCCGTTTCTTTCAATAAAATCCCGATGCCCGCGACAAAACCATTTAAGTCCGGGACGTGAGCGAGAACGTTATTGGCGAGGAATACATCCGCTTGTTTGCCTTCTTCGCGCAGTTCGGTCGCCAGTTCTTTGGTAAAAAAGGTACAGCGCGTGGGAATCCCTGCCTTTTGAGCCGCTTCTGCCGGACCGCTAGCCGGGTCGATCCCCAGAACGGGAATGCCTTTCTCGGCAAAGTTTTTCAGCATGTAGCCGTCGTTACTCGCCGCTTCGATGACCAAACTATTGGCATCGAGATCGCGCGATGCGAGGATATGTTCGGCGCTGCCGGCAAAATGTCGCAGCAGGGAGGGGGAAACGGAGGAAAAATAGGGATAATCCTGGCAAAATAAGATTTCCGGGGGCACGCTCACGGTAATCTGAACCAAACCGCAATGGGGACAAAATGCCAGTTCGAGGTGGGCGGTGTATTCGGGTTGATTGAGTTGGTCTTTGACGAGCAACCCGTCAGCCAAGGGGGTATAACCAAAGTCGATGACTGATTGTAAGTCTGGATGTCCGCAGGAACGGCAAGGTGGCATAGCTTCGGACATATGTCGATCGCTCCTAATCCTGATAAATGGGTAAGGGGTATGGGTTTGAGGGGAAAGGTGTTAATTTTGCGATTCGGGTCGAAATTGGATGCCGTCGGGAAAAATGCATTTGACGATTAATCTTCGGTCACACCAAACTCGATCGCTCCGAAGTCTTTGTTGGGAGCGATTTCGCATCTTTCCTGCATGATTGATGAGGTTCGACGAAAATCGCTCAAAACCTTGGTTGACAAACTAGCGGGTCATTGACCCGAAAAACAGTCTGTTGGTTGAGGTTCGTTCGCGCTTGGGATTTGAAGGTTTGGTGAATAATTCAGGCTATGCTTAGGACGAAGCATCTTTCCGGTCGGGATAAAAAACGCGGTACATTCCCGACAGTTGGGGAGGGTGGACAGTTCAAGCGACGGTGTCAACTTTCGATCGGCGCGAGAAAAACAACCCACCCAATGAATTTCTACCCGAAAAATGATGTGTCAGAGGGAATTAACTGCCATCCAACACATCCAAAATCCGAGATGCAACTGGGATTACACCGATACGGTGACTTTCCGGCGCAAATCTCCATCCAAGACGCCACTGCCGAGGAGCGATTGAATATGAGCGATACGCTTGTATTTTTCCCCTTCAAACTCTTCGAGGGTCAGCCCGATTTTTTGATAGGCAGCGTACAACTCTTCCGCCCCCCGGCGAGCGTTCCACTGGGGTTCGAACTCCGGTACAACTCGGAGGATTTTGCTACAGTCGACTCGGTAACAGCGTTTATCGGGGCCGCCATCTTCGGCATACTCGATTTTGCAACCGGGAACCACCTCTTCGACAATATCGGCCAGTTCCCGAATCCGATAGTTGTCTTCGTTGCGCCCGACGTTAAACGCCTCGTTGTGGATGGTTTCGCGGGGAGCGTTCATTACGGCGATAAACGCCCGCGAGATATCTTCGATATGAACGATGGGTCGCCAGGGGGTACCGTCGCTTTTGATATATACGCGCCCGGTGGTAAACGCCCACGCCACGAGGTTATTGAGCACCAAGTCGAACCGCAGCCGGGGAGATACGCCGTAGGCGGTGGCGTTGCGCAAAAAGGTGGGGCTGAAGTTATCGTCGGCAAGCTGGCTGACCTCTTTCTCGACGGCAACTTTCGACTCGCCATAGGGGGTGACGGGATTGAACGCCGATTCTTCGTTGAGGAGGTCTTCTCCCCCGGCACCGTAGTTACTGCACGAGGAGGAAAAGATATACCGAGGCACGCCGGCATCTTTGGCCAGTTGAGCCAACCGCACTGAGGCCCGGTAGTTGATTTCGGCCGTTAGGTTGGGATTGAGATTGCCCAGGGGGTCGTTGGAGAGACCCGCCAGATGAAGAATGACATCGTATCCTTCCACATCAGCCGCTTCGACATCGCGGATATCCTTGCGGATTTCGGGAATCTCTTCAATCCCATCCCCAAAGGTACAGCGCTCGAATAAATCGCTATCGAGACCTACAACTTCATGCTGTTGGGCTAACAGCATGGGTACTAACACCGTTCCGATGTAACCCTTGTGACCCGTTACTAAGACTCGCATTTGATTCCTCCCAAATTTTCCAAGGTGCGTTGCCGTTATCCCAGAGGGTTTGCAAACGGCGTTTATCCCGTAGCGTGTCCATGCACTGCCAGAACCCGTCGTACTGATAGGCCATGAGTTGACCGTCTTGGGCCAACCCTTCGAGGGGTTCTTTTTCCCAAAGGGTATCGTCGCCTTCGATGTAGTCGAAGACTTGCGGTTCGAGGACGAAGAACGCGCCGTTAATCCAGCCTTCTTTAATTTGCGGCTTTTCGGAAAATTCCACGACCCGATCGCCTTCTAGAATGGGCAAACCGAAGCGGGCAGGGGGTCGGACTACGGTCATGGTGGCGAGTTTGCCGTGATGGCGGTGGAAGGCGAGCAAATCTTGCAGGTTGATATCGGAAACGCCATCTCCCCAGGTGAGCATGAAGGTTTCGTTATTCATGTAGGGAATCAAACGCTTGATGCGACCGCCGGTATTGGTGTGCAGTCCGGTATCGATGAGATCGATTTGCCAATTGGGTCGCCAGCCCTGGTGCATCTGAACTTGACCGCTGCCCATATTCACCGTCAGGTTACTGTTGAGGGAGCAGTAGTCCACCATGTATTTTTTGATGACTTCCCCCTTGTAACCCAGGGCGATCGCAAAATCTTGGAAGCCGTAGTGGGCGTAGTGCTTCATGATGTGCCACATGATGGGTCGCCCACCCACTTCGACCATTGGTTTGGGCTTAGTTTCGGTTTCTTCGGCGAGGCGAGTTCCCAAACCACCTGCTAAAATTCCGACTTTCATCACTTATTCTCCATTGAATTTTCGGCTTGAAGTATCTCTGTGATGCCACCGATCGAACTTGGAGTAGATCAACCCTGGACTCGAGTGCGATCGGGCTGTCTACTTATCAGGTTCGGCGGTATTTTTTACGTGCGATCGCTATTTTTTGTAATAAAAGTTCAAGGCTAGAATTTAAGATTCGGCACCAATAACTTTCGAGAAAATCATTAAGATTTCTCGTCAAAAAACGCAATTTCTCGATCGCAACTTGCGTGAGATTAATGAGAGTGCTAGAAACCGCATTTTCTCAATAAAGTGCCATCCGTACAGACAAACGGACAAACAAGTTTATTCAGAAAGTGCTGTTAAAAATGTTCGGTGAATTTACGTAATTTTGAACACAATTTATGTGTTGGGTAGTGAAATACTAGCAGGAGAACAGAGACCGCAACAAGATCCTTTACGCAATCTTTATGATTGCTTGTTTGCCACTGAATATTAAGTGCAGAAAAATACGGAAATTCTCTTGTTGAGCCATATTCAGTGACCTTCGGACAATTTAGTGCGTTCGCGTGCGCCTGTGCGGAGCGCACAAACATCTTGCTCACGTTCCCAAAAATCGCGCCTAAAAATATCCGAATGAGTCTAAATACCTCGATAGAAGCTCGCCAGTTACCAAACTGTTTCCAAAAGCTGACAAATGCGATCGCTCAAAATGCGATTGCCTTCGGGAGTGGGATGAATCGTGTCCCGGAAAAGAGCGCCCGGTGGTTCGATTTCCGCGAAAATCGGTAAAAAATCGAGAAACGGAATCTTATGACTTCGCGTCAATTCGAGTAAGCGATCGCGAGCTTTTAATTCGTAATCTTTCGGTCCTGACGGAGTCACTTCCCGCTTAAGGGGACTCAGGGCTAGGATGAGAGGAATGCCGCCTGCAGCGAGTCGGGTATGAATTTGTTCGATCGCCGCCAGATTTTTCCCGACCCGATCGCCCCCTTCTTGACGCAGTCGATCGAGTTCGGGAATTTGCGGTTCCGGTAGGAGGTAGCGCTCGATGACTTCAACCCACGCCAGAAGCGGTTTGCGCGCCGGGTAGTTGCGATCTCGACCCACCGGTAACGAGGTGGGGGCAATGGCAAATAAATCATCGGTATTGATCAGCAGCACGATCGCTCGTGACTGAAAATGACCGAATTGCTCCAAGTAAGCCAGTTCGTTGCGCGGTCCCCAGGAATTTGCTGAAGCGTTGAGAACTTCCACCGGCTGGCGACCCGATCGTTCCCGCAAGCACTCCGCCATCCGTGTTGAAATCGTATCGTCGCGATCGGTCCACCAACCTCCACCGGCGATCGAATCCCCCAGCAGCAGTACTCGCAGCGTTGCAGCATCGGGTTGGGGCGCGATCGATTCCGAACGCATCGAATACTGATTAATTTCCACCCGGTTCCCAAACCGGCGGGTGTGTTGGTTGGGGGCAAGCAAATATCCAATGCGATCGTCGGCAATGTAGAGCAGCGGATTACCAAATCCAAACAGCACTCGGAGACCGATTTCTCCAGCAACCAGCAATCCCAAGGCGATCGCCACGGCAACTAAGGCAAATTTAATCACATTGGCAACGGAACGCGACAAACCATCTCAGTGTATAGCGAACGTGCCGGGTTTGCTTCGGGGAAAGCAAGAGATCGGGTGTGGGGTGTTGGGTGTGGGGGAAGACAAAGGAGATAGCAACAATTCACCCCTTGTCCATTGTTCATTGTTCGTAGTCCATTCACTCCCCCCTGCCCCAGACTTAGCTGTGACGATATCGGCGTAAGATCTATTTGATGCTATTATCTGTTACCGTTCCCCACCCTCTTTTCGTTTTCCGGACATTCGTAATGCGAATCTCACGAAACGAACCAATCTGGGTTGGGGTTGAAACCATCCTGTAGACGATCGAAAATGAGTCCGAGACAACTAACGTGGACTTGAAGCCAATTTTTAAAACATCCAATCCGATTATCGGTGTCGTTCATCTATTACCCCTGCCCACTTCCGCCCGTTGGGGAGGAAATCTCAATGCCGTGATGGATCGAGCCGCCCGAGAAGCCACCGCCCTCGCCTCTGGAGGGGTAGACGGTATTATTATCGAAAATTTTTTTGATGCCCCTTTTACAAACGCCCAAGTCGATCCGGCCGTGGTCAGTGCCATGACGCTCATCGTCCATCGGCTGATGAATCTAGTCACCTTGCCTATTGGCATTAACGTCCTGCGAAACGATGCTCGCAGCGGACTGGCGATCGCCGCCTGCGTGGGCGCAAAATTCGTGCGCGTCAACGTTCTCACCGGCGTGATGGTCACCGACCAAGGCACGATCGAAGGACAAGCCCACCAACTTTTGCGCTATCGACGGGAACTCGGCAGCGATGTAAAAATTCTCGCCGATGTTCTGGTGAAACACGCTCATCCCCTGGGTTCTGACAATCTTACCGTGACCGTGCGCGAAACTCTCGAACGGGGATTAGCCGATGGCGTTATTCTCTCAGGACCGGCCACCGGTAGCCCGCCAAGTTTAGAAGATCTAAAATTGGCAACAGAGGCTGCTAATGGTAAACCCGTCTTCATCGGCAGTGGAGCCAACTGGGAAAATATTGGGACGTTGATGCAGGCTGCAAACGGGGCGATCGTGTCGAGTTCCCTCAAACGACGGGGGGATATCGAAAAACCCATCGATCCGATTCGGGTGTCGCAATTTGTCGAAGCCATGCGCCGTGCCGAGCAATTCCAGGTGCAGCCCCAGTCTAAATCTTCTGTGACACTGCATTCTTGAAACTGCATTCTTAACAAGCGCTTATGATTCGCCGACGTTCTACTCCTTGGATTCATCGCTGGTCTCGTCCGATTATGGGCACGATCGCCATTATCGGGGCCATCGGCACGGCTTTCCTGACTGTGGTCAAATTCCGGGGAGATCTCTCTGGGGTTTGTACTGGGGGGTGTGATGCCGTTCTGAGCAGTCCTTATGCGACTGTTTTTGGGCTTCCCCTGACTTTGTTCGGCTGTTTGGGTTATTTGGCGATGGCAATTTTTGCCTTTGCCCCCCTCATCGTTACCCCAGAGAAAAATAAGAAACTCCACACCCAACTCGATCGCTGGACGGGGTTATTCCTGTTTCTGGGGGGGACGGCGATGGCGATCTTCAGTGGTTACTTGATGTATGTGCTAGCGACCGAAATCAAGGCGGTTTGTATGTACTGCATTACCTCGGCTATCTTCTCCTTGAGTTTGTTTGTTTTATCGATTGTCGGTCGCGCTTGGGATGATATCGGACAACTCTTCTTTTCTGGAATTGCCGTGGCGATGGTGACGCTGGTGGGGACGCTGGGGGTTTATGCCGGTGTCAACGGTACGGCCGCGGGTGCGTCTTCCCCTGGGGCGATCGAACTTGCGACTCATTTGAGCGATACGGAAGCCAAAATGTTCGGCGCGTACTGGTGCGGTCACTGTCAAGATCAGAAAGAGTTATTTGGGAAACAGGCGTTTAAAAAAGTCGATTATGTCGAATGCGCCCAAGATGGGGAAAATTCACAAACCCAACTGTGTCGTTCTGAAGGTATCCAAGCATTCCCCACTTGGAAAATTGATGGCGAGTTACACCAAGGGGTACAAACCTTAGATGAACTGGCCAATTTATCGGGTTACTCCGGTTCGCGAGATTTTGGTGCGTCTGGAGAGTAATCCAATCGCATCCAAATCCGAATACGCCGTCGTATTGGTAACAGCTAGTTCCGAAGAATAAGCCCAAACTATTGCCCGCTCTTTACTCTTTAGTAGAAGAAAAACTTGCCGCCTGCGCAACGTTGATGCCCGTGCGATCGATTTATTCCTGGAACGGAGACATCAATTCCGATAATGAGTGGCAGTTAGTTCTTAAAACCGATTTAGATCGGTTTGCACAATTAGAAGCGCGAGTGCGACAACTCCATTCCTACGAAGTTCCCGCAATTATTGCAGTACCGATCGTTGCCGGTTCGACCCCATACCTGAACTGGATCGAAGCGATGACGAAGGAGTAGGACACATCGGAGGCACGGGGAGAGTGGGTTGACAATTGACAATGGGTCAGTGGCAACGCTCTTCCCTCTTTCCCTTGTCTCCCCTACACCCCACACCCATTCCTCAAGACTGCAAACTCACTAAAACGCCCGGTTCTTTCTGAATCGGTAGCACGTCGAGGATATCGGTTTTCGCGCAGTAGACCAAATCCTCATCGCAGTTGAGACGGAGCAATCGCTGTCCGTGGCTGGCGAGGGAGAGAAGTTCCCAAAGACGATCGCGCCACTGCTGGTATAGGGCGATTGCATCGATGGTTTCATCGTTACCGGCAATATCGGCAAAATCCAGGTTCGCCGCTTCCATGAACCGATGGGCGATCGCTCCCGCGCAAACGCTATCTTCGAGGGCATAACTCCCTTGCCAACCGGAACCGACGATCCCAATCGTTTCGGGGGAATGCTCTAACAGGTAATCCACCGTGGCTTGGCGGTTCACCAGAGCTGATGTTATCAGGGTGGGAGCAGATGCCACGCGATCAAGGGCCCGAGTGCCGTTGGTGGTACTCAGAAATAACCGTCGCCCTTGCACCCGTTCGGGGGTATATTCCAAAGGAGAATTGCCGCAATCGCAGCCATCAACCTTCGCCCCCCCCCGTTCTCCCGCGCGAATGCGTTTCTCGGGCAACCATTTCTCGCTTTCTCCCATCAACAGGTCGATATCGCTAAAGGCTTGAACCGCTTCAGCTCCACCATCGAGAGCGGTAGCAATGGTGGTCGTCGCACGCAAAACGTCAATGACGATCGCGCAATCTGGCATCGGGTCCGTTGGCGTAAGTTCGGGAGTGTGATAAACGAAGATTTTAGGCATACCGATCGACTTAAAAATTTAATCTACGACTTTGTCAATATTGAAATAAGGGATTGTTGTTGAAACGTTTTGCTTCCGTTGTCATCGCGAGCATCCTGCTCGTTGCGGGAAAAGCGATCGAAACGATCTTGCTCCTGTACTACTGTACAACCTGGGGTTGATTCCCCACCCATCGCTTTGGGTTGACCATCGAATGTCACAATAGAGTGGATGAAATTCGGATCTGGCAGATTGAAGACAGCACGAGGAGGAGGGGGCAGACCCAACGGTTCCCTAATACTGCAAGAGCGGCTTGACAATTGATGATGAAAGCACAAGTTTTTCGAGGTGTGAATCAACTGAGCTATGAAGACGTACCGGTTCCAACTCTAGATGCTGATGAGGTACTCGTCGAAGTTGAAGTGGTGGGTCTCGGCCGCGAAGATCTCGATCGAATTCGCTATCCTATCTACAGTCCGCCGCGCATTTTCGGTCACCAAATTGCCGGGACGATCTCTGAAGTTGGCGATCTCGTCGAGGATTTTTCGATCGGGCAACGGGTCTCCGTCATGCCCCACGTTCCCTGTTTTCGCTGCACGTACTGTCTGAGCGACCAATTTTCCCTATGCAAAACCTACCAGGAAATCGCCACCACCAGCGGATTTATTCCGAGTGGGGGAGGCTTTGCCCAATACGTTAAGGTGCCCGGGCATATGGTTCGCAATGGCGGTCTGGTTGAGGTTCCCGAACGGGTGAGCTTGGAACGCGCCAGTTTTTTATATCCGGTCAACTGCTGCCTGAAAGCGATCGAAAAGGCTCAAATTCGGGCCGGTCAGATTGTCCTCGTAACAGGAGCCGGTCCGAGGGGGCTGCTATCGATCGTCCTGCTTCGGTATGTGGGTGCGAGAGCAGTGGTTGTAGATTGCCATCCCCACCGCCTGGAGAAAGCACTGCAAGTTGGCGCCGAAGCCGCGTTTCTGGCAAGCGATCGCGATTTGCATACGAAAGTCAATTACCTTGCCAGTGGTTTGGGGGTACACGCGAGTCTGCTGTCGATTGCCAACGAACTTGCCTACAGTCAGGCTCTTGACTGTACCCGAAAAGGAGGCAAGATTCTCGTTTTTTCAGAATTTTCCGACTACAACATCACTATCAATCCCAATCTGCTGTACCGTCGGGAAATCGATTTGCTCGGGAGTCACGGTGCAGATTTTAAGCTACAGTCCCACGCCATCGATGTTTTGTTCCAGGGACGAATCGATGTGGAACAATTAATTAGCGATCGCTACCCCCTCCAGGATTTACCCAAAGCCGTCGATCGGGTTACGAAGGCAGAACTGGATACGTTCAAGATATTGTTGTATCCCCAAAACCTGCGTTGACGATCTTGCAATCGATCGCAGTTCGGGCCCTTGTCGTTACAGATTTTCAGTTATGGGGAACGAGGAAGGGAGAATTCGACATTCAGAAGAGGGAATGGAGAATGGAAAACATCTATTTCTTCGATTGGTGTCAATAAACCAGCGTGAAGTACTCTAAATCGACTGCGACGGGACGAAGCGAGCGTACCGCCGCCAGTCTGGGGATATCTTTGAATGCCCCAATTTGAGTGCCTCAAGGGGCGATCGCTAGAGTGGATAGAGTTCTCCGAATTTCTTGCGAATATAGGAGACAAACGGATCGATACTCAACGAGCAACCCGTCACCCGTTCGACCAGTTCCGTCGCCGTATACTTCATACCGTGCCGGTAGATATTCTCTTGAAACCAGTGGTGCAGGGTCTCAAATTGACCCAGTGAGAGTTCGCGCTCGATCTGGGGCTGGGTGGAAATCGCGGCTTCGTAAAGCTGAGCGCTCATCAGGTTTCCCAGGGTATAACCTTGAAACATCCCCCCGATCGTACCGCAGTACCAGTGTACGTCCTGCATCACCCCTTCACCGTCATTTTGAGGAACGATGCCCAAATCGCTGCGGTAGCGATCGTTCCAAGCCTCGGGTAAATCGCGCACCGACAATCGACCTTCGAGCATTTCCAACTCGAGCTCGAAGCGAATCATAATATGGAGATTGTAGGTAACCTCATCCGCATCAGTGCGGATCGGCGATCGCGCGACCTTATTAATCCCTCGATAAAACTCATCGAGGGACACGTGCCCCAATTGTCTGCGAAAGACGTTCTGGAGTTGGGGGTAAAAATACTCCCAGAATCCGCGAGAACGAGCCACGCAGTTCTCCCAGAGTCGCGCTTGGGCTTCGTGCATCCCCGCCGAAACTCCATCGGCGAGAGGGGTTCCTTCGAGTTCCGGGTCGATTCCCTGTTCGTACAGCGCGTGACCCATTTCGTGAAAGGTGCTAAACAATCCCTGATTGAGATCGTCGGCATAGATGCGGGTGGTGAACCGAACGTCATCAATAGAAAAACTGGTGGTAAACGGGTGGGGAGAGCAGTCTTGTCGACCGCGTCCGAAGTCGTATCCCATGCGGGCAATGGCTTGGCGGCAGAACTGAAGTTGAAGGGCTTCGTCGAAGAATTGGTGTAATGCCGAATCGTTGGTGGGTGGTGCGGCGACGATCGCCTCTAGAATGGGAACGAGTTCTTGGCGCAGTCGGGCAAACAAATCCTGAACCGTTGCCGTCGTCATGCCGTAGTCCGCCCGATCGATAAGGGGGTCGGCAATGCGGGAGGCGTTGGGAAAAAAGCCGGAAAACTCGCGGCTCAAATCCAAGGTTTTTTCTAAATAAGGTCGCACCGCCGCAAAATTGTTTTCCGGTCTGGCGGTAGTCCACACTTCGTAACACTGGGCTTGGTGCCCGGAGAGTTCGGCCATGAACGAAGCCGGGACTTGCATGGCTTGTTCGTAGTTGCGGCGAGCGAGGCGAATCAGGCTGGCATCCTTGGAAGAGTAGGGCAGGTCTCCTTCGTAGCGGCGCAGATCTTCGAGAAGCTGTCCGAGATCGGGAGCGGTCATTTTTTGGTGCGCGATTTGCCGTAGCGTGGCGATTTGCCGTCCTCGTGCCGAGGCTCCTCCGGGTGGCATATATGTGGTTTGGTCCCAGTCGAGTAGGGCGGCAGCGGCATCGAGATCTTTAATTTGACCCAAACGAGATGTTAATTCTTGAAATTTCGGTTCGATTTTCTTAAGCGTTTGCATGACTTGGTGTTTGATAATGAGGCAATGCGCAACCTGATGACAGGAAAATATCAACCTGACCCTTTACTCACATTTGTACGAAATTTAACCAGCCCTTGGCAAATTTCTCGTAAAGGAAGTTTAGCGATCTCTTTTCCCCTCTTCGGACATGACACCCTACTGATAATCTCCCACTTGCTGTCAGATCTGACTTGAATCTAAACCTTCAAAAAATTCGACGGCTGACAACGATGGATTTGGGGCAAAAAATAAATAAACCAGAGAGCGCTACCTTATCAAAACATAACTCGATCGATTAAGATATCCGAATAGACCAATTGCAGTGGTTTCGGCTTAATGCTGGCGAGTATATCATACCCAGTCGAGAGATGCCATGATATCACTCTCGATCGAAAAAACTAATCGTTACAATTGGATGTCGATCGGGATAATTTAATTCGTTCAATGAGTTTAAAAACGATTGCGTCAATCTCCCTTAAAAAAGTCATTATTTTGGCAATTGCCTTCGGAGTTTTTCTACGATTTTATAATCTCGATCGTCAAGTTTATTGGTATGACGAGACGATGACCTCGCTACGGATTTCCGGCTATACCAAAAGCGAGCTGGTCGAACGAGTCGAGACGGGAGAACCGACTGCTGTCGAAGCTTTTCGCAATATCTATCAGTATCCGAACCCGAGTCGAGACTTAAAAGATACGATTGATGCCCTCGCCAGACACCCAGAACACTCTCCCCTATACTACCTCATGGCTCGATTTTGGCTTCAGGTTTTCGAACCATCTGTTGCCACCATTCGCAGCCTATCGGCTTGGATAAGTTTGTTGGTTCTTCCGGCAACCTATTGGCTGGCAAAAGAGCTATTCGCAAACCCCATCGCGCCGGGTTTGAGTGTTGCGATTGTGGCTTTGTCCCCCTTTCATATTCTTTACGGCAAAGAAGCCCGAGAATACAGTCTTTGGACCGTGGCAATTCTACTGTCTTGTGCGGCTTTACTCAAGGCTATTCGAGTCTCGAAAGTCGATGGCAGGGATGGAAGCGTAAATTCAGATTTTATTTTAAGTTTTATATCGAGTTGGGGCATTTATGGCATTACCGTTGCCCTTGGACTATACGCACATCCATTTTCGGCTTTCGTGTCCTTGGGTCATGGAATTTACATCTCGATTCTTACTCGGTGGAAACAGGTCACAATTCTCTTAGCCTACTTCATAGCATCGCTGTTCGGGATATTTTTATTTTTCCCTTGGCTGCAAATTGCGATCGCGAATTTTTCGAATTTTGTAGAGAACACGATTTCCACCACCAATCCTCGGGACAACCTACATTTAATTTGGGGTTTAAATTTAAGTCGAATTTTTTTTGATGTCAATCAGGGAACGAGCTTGCTCAACCCATTACTGTATATCATTATTGGATTGGTCGGTTATGCGATTTACTGGCTTTGTCGCCACGCTCGATCGCAAACCTTTCTCTTTATTTTATTATTAATGGGCGTGACGGGACTAGCTCTCATCGGACCCGATATTTTGGTTGGCGGACGGAGATCGAATAACTTGCGCTATGCGATTCCCTGCGTATTGGGAATTCAGCTTGCGCTCGCCTATTTATTTGCCACAAAACTGACAGTACTTCCACATCAAATCTCACGCTGGAAATTTTGGAAGCTTGGATTTTTAAGCTTACTTTTTATCGGCTTTATTTCTGGAGTTGTGAGTTCTCAGCTAGAAGTTTGGTGGCATAAAAGTTATGCAAAAAGTCGATATAATCCCGCTATTGCTCGCATTATTAACCAAGCGGATAGTTCGATCGTCTTGACCGACGAACTCCCCGAAAAGTTATTATCTTTGAGTCATTTGTTGAAACCCGACGTTCGACTTGTCTTTTCTCGTGGCGGAACGGTTCCCGATATTCCAACGGAATTTAGCCAGGTCTATTTATATCGTCCTTCTGAAGTTTGGAAACAGCGGATTGAGGAAACCAGTGGGGGAAAAATCGAGCGAGCTTATAAAGGATGGTTGTGGCAGCTCGAGCGGTAATGGGTCAATGAGACGATCGAGCTTTAGTGCCAAAAAATCGGATGTTACAAGTCGTTAAATGTTAGCAAACATCAATGTCCACGACCTGAGCTGAACTCGCTCAAGTTGCTGGGTTTCCCCCGTTTCAACTTGTCTCCACGAACTTACAGTCGTCCCCACTAGTCTAAACTCCAGTTATAGCCGTTCGCACTGGTATCATTACACTTTTTCAGTAATGGGGAACGGGGAATGGAAAATACCTGTTTCTTCAATTGTGTAAAGAAACCACAAGAAGCGCCATCTGTTACAGCAGCAGTCACTCAGTCGACTGAAAGCCCAGACACCGGAAACCCTTGTTCAACATCGAACAAGCATATCCAGACTAAAGGCTGAGCGATCGACAATCGGGATGACAGGATTTGAACCTGCGGCATCCTGCTCCCAAAGCAGGCGCGCTACCAAGCTGCGCTACATCCCGTATACTGATATAAAGATACCGCAAACTGCTTGAGAGTCGCAACTGCTTGCGAAAATGCCATTAGGGTTATGCATCTTCGATCGGTAAAACTTAAACCAAGTTTACCGAATCGCTAGGGAGCGATCGCGCCCGAGTCAAAGCGGTTGGTTGATTTTGGAGCTTGGCAAGATACTCCAGATTCAGCCAAAATATTAGAGAACGAAAAGATTTGTTACAGAGCCAAAATTGAATGTTTGAAATCGTATCGCTCGAAGCTATCCAGGAACTTGCGCGCGAATATGGATACTGGGCAGTTTTTTTGGGCATCTCCTTAGAAAATGCAGGCATTCCCCTACCTGGGGAGACGATTACCTTAGTCGGCGGCTTTCTGGCGGGTAGTGGCGAACTCAACTACTGGCTGGTGCTCGCGTGTACGACTTCCGGAGCGATCCTTGGGGATAATGTGGGCTATTGGCTCGGTCGTTGGGGTGGATGGCCGTTATTGTTGCGCCTCGCTCGAATGTTCCGTTTTTCGGAATCGCAGCTGTTGCCCCTCAAAGACGAATTCACCAAAAATGCCGCCCGAGCCGTTCTGTTCGGGCGATTTATTACTTTATTCAGAATTTTTGCCGGTCCCCTCGCAGGAATGGTCGAGATGTCCTACGGCAAGTTTTTGTTGTGTAATGCTGCTGGTGCTTTGATGTGGACGACCACCATCGTCAGTATTGCATTTTTTGCCGGACGAGTGGTGTCCCTAGAAGTCCTGGCGGCTGGCGTCGCTCAATTTGGTGCGGTGGCTTTGGCCGTTGCCGTGGTGGTCATTGTGGCATCGTGGTGGTGGGAAAATCGCAAACAGGCGATCGAAACTGGGAAGTAGTTGCCTCGAAGCTCGAATTCCGTTGAACGATCGTCGTTGGAAGAGGCCGTGGTACATCTGGTTCCCGAGGCTTCATCTCCTCGGTAAACTGAAGGGATGAAATTTCCTTGACCCAACCATGAAATATGCTGCCGATCGTATCGCCTGTGCCCTGGTGCTACTGGGTTTAGGCGCAAATTCTGTTCGATCGCAAATTATTCCCGACGCGACCCTACCCACAAATTCTATCGTCACTCCCAATGGCGCAATTCTCACCATCGAGGGAGGTACGGCAGTGGGAAGTAATCTCTTTCACAGTTTTGAAGCCTTCTCCCTCCCCACGGATACAGAAGCCCTCTTCGACAATTCCCCGGCGATCGACAACATCATCACTCGTGTCACCGGAGGGCAAATCTCCAATATCGATGGGTTGATTCGCGCCAACGGAACGGCGAATCTATTCCTGATTAACCCTAACGGCATTGACTTCGGAGAAAACGCGCAGTTGGAGGTGGGGGGTTCGTTTCTTGCGAGTACGGCCGATCGGGTTTTATTTGAAGATGGCAGCGTTTTCGATACCGCCACAGGCGCAGGCGTGCCCCTACTCACCGTCAGCGTTCCCATCGGCGTGCAGTTTGGTGAAAATCCCGGTGGCATCACCAACATCGGCAATCTCTCCGTCAGCGAGAATTTGACCCTATCCGGGGGAAACGTCACCAGTACCGGCATGCTAGTTTCCGATCGCGGTACTCTCAGCCTCGAAGCGGTTGCCGGAGATTTGGACGTGGAAAACGCCACTGCCCCCAACGTTTCCCTCAGAGCTACTGGCAATGCGATCGTCGGCAGCATCAATTCCGTCGCTTTGTCTGGGGGTAGCGATATCGCCATCGATGCGGGGGGCAACATCCTCATTAACGGCGATCTGAATGCATCGGCGAGTTTCTCAATTGCTAACTTTGACTTCAACGGCGATGGCGGCGATATTACCATTGCGGCAGGGGGCGATATTACCTTCGTTCCGGGCACTTCCCTAGTGTTATCCTTCGGCATCCGCAGCGGTGATATCCGTTTCGAGAGTGGTGGTACGATCGTCCTCAACGATGCTTTTATCGGCAATTTAATCTCCGGCGAAGATCGCAGTGGCGATATTCACCTCACCGCTAACTCCGTCTTGCTGCGCAACTTCGGCCGTATCGCCACCATTACCCTGAATGGCGGACGCGGGGGGGATGTTTTGGTGACGGCAACAGATGCTATCGATTTAGTGGGCGAAGGAGAAAGCAGTAGCCTGGGGGAGAACAATCCTCTGGTGGCACTGTTTAACGATCTCTTTTCCGGTGCGGGATTCAACTCTACCGGGATTGGGGCAACTAGCATTACCACCGGTCGTGGGGGAGATGTCATCCTGCGGACGAGTCGGTTTAGCATTCGCGATCGCACGTCTCCGAATTTAGACCTATTCGATCCAAACCTGCGAGTGCGTACCGGGGTGACGACGGTAACGGACGAGGATAGTTTGGGACGGGGGGGCGATATCCTCCTGGAGGCATCCGAATCCGTGGAACTGGTGGGCAATCGACCGGGACCGTTCGTCCCTACCCTCGATGAGAACGTTGCCCTGACGGTGATTCGGATTCCAGCGGGCATCACGACGGCCACCAACGGTCGCGGGGATGGGGGCAATCTCACCATTAATACCGAACGGCTGACGATTCGCGATGGGGCGGTCGCAACTTCGGGAAATAGCTTTATCAGTCAGGGAGGTAGTGGGGGCAATGTGACGGTGAACGCCTCGCAAATTGAGTTTCAGGGCTTGGCGGGTGTGGTGTCGGCGACGGTCCAGGCTGGGGATGCGGGGGATTTGGTGGTGAATGCAGATTCGATCGTCATTCGAGATGGGGCGGGCATCTCTGCCGATACCCTCGGTTCGGGTGATGCGGGAATTTTGAGGGTCAATACGCGCACCCTCAGCCTCAGTAACGGGTCTCGCATCAGTGCGGGAACCAGTTCCAGCGGTCGGGGTTCGATGGTGAATATCTTGGCATCGGACTCGATCGATTTAGCGGGGACTTCTGCTGATGGGAGGGTTCCCAGCGGCTTGTTTGCCAACTCCCAAGGTTCCGGAGAGGCGGGAACCCTCACGGTGATGACGGGAGGACTGCGGGTGCGAGATGGGGCCGGTATTACCGTCAGCAGTAGCGGGGAAGCCCCTCGGGCGGGAAATTTGGAGATTGAAGCCGATACCCTGCAACTCGATAACGGGGGACTCATCGATGCGAGAACCAATGCCGGGGATGGGGGAGATATTAACCTGCAATTGGAGGATTTGTTGCTGCTGCGGCGAGAAAGCAACATTTCAACCACCGCCGGAACCGATGGAACTGGGGGGGATGGCGGCAATATCAACATCGACACGGATTTTATCGTCGCCCTGCCAACAGAAGATAGCAATATTACGGCGAATGCTTTTGAGGGGAATGGGGGGAAGGTGAATATCGCCGCCCAAAGCGTGTTCGGCATCGAGTTTCGTCAGGAGGAAACGGCCCCTTTAAGCGATATCACCGCCAGTTCGGAGTTCGGACAGCAGGGGGTGGTGACCTTTGAAGTTCCCGAGATCGATCCGGCATCGGGATTGGTGAACTTGCCGGAAAATACTGTAGATGTGGCGGGACTGTCGGGAAACCCCTGCGATCGCGGTATCGGCAAATTTACAGCCACCGGACGGAGTGGATTGCCGCCTACACCCTACGATCCCATCGATAGTTTGGATATTTTGGAGGATATTCAACCGCCAGTGGAGTGGGAAGAGAGGGAATCCGAATCCCTGGTGGAGGCGACGGGATGGCACAGAAACGATCGCGGACAAGTGGAGTTAGTGGCCGACATTCGTGCTGATGTTACAAGGCGAGAAAGATGCTCGCACTCATTATCCTCAGCAAGTTTTTAACCTGTTTGTCTTGAAACGTGCCGTAAATATCTCGTTCGGCGATGATGAATTCTTGGGCGCGGGAAAATAATGTTTCAGATAGACAAAGCCGATCGAATTGCCTTCGAAAATCTCGAACTCGCTGCTGATAATTCGAGGAGTTCGATCGGAAATGGGGTCGATCGAGCGTACCGGAATTTTGGGCTGGACTCCAGTGTTTCACAAGACTAAATCGTTCTGGCAAGTGATGTTTGCCAAATGCCTCGGAAAAATCAGCTTGAGAGAATCGAAGTTTCGATTATCGAACTGAGTTCAATCTCAAAATTTTACCCGAGTTTTTGCCGAACATTTTGCACGATTGAAGCAAACAGTCAAATCTTATCTCATAAATGTGAGATTATGGGAGGGAGTCATTCAAACTTGCCTATAGTTCCGGTTGCACCTGTGAGTTAAATTTCCGGAAACTCTAATCCCACGCTGCGACGAATCGCCATTTCTAACTCTTGAGGGCGATCGGTTCCAATTCTCACCCGCTTGCCGGATTCGAGAGTCACTTCCACCGCATCGAGACCGGAAACGTTGAAGAGTAAACCCCGAGGAATCAGTTTGATACCCCAACCGTAATACCAGCGATTTTTAACGGCTTCAGTACGGACGATTTCACCCAGGGGATAGGTTTTTTGAATGACTCCCGGTCCAAACCGCAATCGCAGTTGGTTATCTGTAATTTCGACGGTGAGGGAATGAAAGAGAAAGGCGGCGATCGCGAGAATTGCCAGGACGATCGCCGATATCCAATGCCATCCGACAACAGTAAAAACGATCGCGATGAGAAGCGAAATGAGGGCAAGGGTTACGAGGATAGCCATGCCAAGTTGCGTGTGTTGGTAGTTCATAAAACTTCAAACAAAATTGAGTAAGTATTCTGTTTTTGAGTGCTTCTTCAAATATATTCGGTTATCCTCGTGATGGATGGCGCGATCGATAGAGTTTTTAGCTGCTAGTTATTGCGATCTCCATTCAAGTTTAGCCCTGAAGCGAATTGCCAGCCAGACTTTCATCAATTCATATTTTTTTATTTTCACCAATCTTGAAAAGATAGGAGTTTTCAATGTCTGAATTACCGCTATCCGAACGACGTGGATTTGAGTTTTCCGACTTTGGATGTAATCGAATTGGAATTTTGATGGTGAAAGCACCGATCGAAGAAGTGAGTCCAATTTTAGCTCAATGGCTATACGGAAGGCTAGAAATTAATGTTTTAGGTCAAGCCAATGACTGGTGTTCTAAATTATTATTTCAATATTGCAGACATGATTGGACGATCGTTTTTCCGTTTGATATCTGTGCGACGAATACAGTTTCTCTACTTTCCCAACAGTTAGCAACTCGTTGTATTTACCTAGAATACGAAGATACATCAGATTGTTCGGCATATCGCTTATTCGATCGCGGTACTTGTATTGAAGAATTTAACTGGGGATGCGACTATACGGAGGACTTTTTAGGCATCGAACCGGAAGAGTTACTAGAGTATGCAATTGAAAGGGAACAACAGGGAGCTCCAATTCCATCGGGTTGGGACCCTCGATCGTGGGATTTCTATTGTTTTGATGATTATAGAAGCTATGCATTTCGTAGTAGCTTAAATACAGCAACAGAGACAGAAGTTATTGAAACCGATAAATTTCTGGATACTCTTTTAAGCGCTCAAAATGCATGGCTTCCAGATTGGGATTACTTACCTGCTGAATCAGAAATTAAGGCTGTTAGTGCAAAGGCAGAAGATTTTGTGCGCATCGATTTAATTCGACAAGGAAAATTTGTTAATGAAGTCGTCGCTCAGATCGATACTGAAATATTATCCAAAATTAACTTCGAAGCAAATGATACTTCTCTCAAACCTGAAGAAGATATTCCGTTTTAATAATTAACTTTTGTTCTGATGCTTATACAATGTATTAAATCATGAAAATAGATTGATAATTTTAGACCTAAAACAAGAGAATGTTACGCTAAACTTAAAAAATATATTCGAGTGCAATTATTATTTATTTGGTAAAGAGTCGCACATTTTTTATTTCTAATGTAGAGCGCCCAAAATAAAGCTAATTAAAAAATGAAGTTCAAGCATAAATTAAAAAAAGTCTGGATTTCGATCGAACTATTCGGAATTAAAGAAGGTGAAGGAACCTACATCCACGAACCCTATAAATCGTTACCACCAATCGAGATTCCAGATCGAAATCTAGACTGGCTGAATCTCACTGAATTTGAAGTTGGCGTCAATGAAGAAGGAGAAAATTTTGCTCTAGAGACCGAAGAAAGACAAGAATTTCAAGAAAACTGGGTGAATATTCAGCAGCAAGCACGAGATTTACAGCTCACTTTTCCTGATTGCTTCTTAGAATTAATCGAGTCTTTTTATCTTCAAGGTAGTATTCTCTCCTGCACGGCTTGTTATTTCGATTTACCCGATCGCATTTCAGAAAGTCCTTTTCAACCAGGGGATTATATCTTACGTTTTTACAATGATAGTCAATACTGTATTTGCTGGTATCTCTATTTTTACCAATCCGGTGATGTGGAAGTGATTGCGTCGTCGGGAACGGAGGATTCGCCTTTTTTAGAAGATGCAGATAAAAGCTCGATCGAGTTTGCTAAAGAATTTACCTATTTGGTCAGTCCGTCATTTCTTGAGTTTATCTATCGATGGTGGCTGGAAAATCATATCTGGTTTAAACTACGCGAACAGATGACGTTATCAACTCTAGAATTGGCATATATCAGACATTACCAACCTAGCTACCCACAGTAAATCGAGAAAAACGATACAATAGCGATCGAGCCTCGGGTGGAAATTCATGAAGATCGTTCGCTTGGTTTCGTTAGGTTTCGCTCTTATTTTATTAGCAATTTCGACAATAGGGGGATTGCTGATGAATTATCTTTATCTATTTCTACTGGCAAGTGCAGTGATTACTCTTGTCAGTCGGATCGCTGCTTTAGTTCAAAAGCGTATAGAGTGGGGTATTTGGCAGAAAAAATCGAGTATGCGAGGTTATCTTATACAAGCTTTACTGAGAAATTCATCTTGGATACTTATTGGAACTTGTATCGCGATTGCCCTCATTCCCATTCAGTTTTCACCCGATGGGTTGCTACGCTTAAAACTTCTCATTTGGGGTAGTGTTTTTGTTCTGTGTATATTAGCTTGGCTACCGGAACGAGGAATTGGCAAATCTCTGAACATCACTCTTTCGATTTTTTCGATTTTTCTGATATCCCAGTTGTTCTCTATTTATCAACCTCTGTCTCCCGGTATTACCCTACAATCTCCCTTTCAAGACAGTTGGTACGTGGTACAAGGTGGAAATAGTCCCCTCATCAACCATCATTACTTTGTCGGTTCTCAGAAATACGCCTTAGATTTAATTGTTTCCGAAGATGGAACATTGCCCTTGGAACAAGTTCGCGATTTAGCGGAGTATCAAAGTTTCGATCGAGATTTATTTTCTCCGGTAGATGGCAAAATCGTCGAAATGCGCAATGACTTGCCGGATTTACCCATTGGAGAATTCGATCGACAAAATCTCGCCGGCAATCATATTGTCATTCAAACAGAGGACAATTTATATATTCTCCTAGCGCATCTCAAACAGGAAAGTATTGTCGTGGCTGAGGGAGATACGGTAAAAGCTGGGGAAAAAATTGGTAAATGCGGCAACTCCGGTAACACCTCGCAACCCCATCTACACCTACAGGCGATGACGCAACCGGACTTTTTGTCTCCCGAGAGTCAACCCGTTCCGATCTCCTTTAAAATAGACGATACCAAACCTCAAACCTATCGCAGAAATAAAGTGCTTGCGGGTTTATCGAGTTAGATCCTAATTCAGGGCGATCGATCTCCATTTCCAAGGAGAATTGAAGGGTAAGAATTCAGCTCGAATTGATATCGATTCCTGCCGCACCCCGAGAGATTCTCCTCTCATCCCCCTTAGATAGATCCCCCTCCCGTCCAGGGCAGTTCCTCTACTTGGGGAGACCCCAAGACCGGACTGCCTCCCCTTAAAAAGAGGGAAGCCAGAGGAAGTGAAACTATTTATGGGGGAAGCCAGAGGAAGCGAAGCTGTTTATTTATGCGGGAGTTTTTCCAATTCCCCCCTTATCAAGGGGGGCTAGGGGGGATCTAATCTAGCTAAAGCGCCTGAATCCTAAGATTGAAAGGGAAAAATCTGCCGATTCCAGATACCCGATTGGGAGAAAACGATGAGTCGATCTAAACTTTGGAATCGAATTCAACTGTGCCAAAAAGGGTCTCTTGCCACTGGCATCGCGATCGCCGTGGGGTTTTCTCTTCCCAGCCGCGCCGCCATCGTCGAACCGCCAACCCAACAAACCACAGTCGCGACGGCAACTCTCCCCTCCGTCAACGTCGCCCAAACCTCCCAAGCCCTGCAACTCCTGCGTCAGGGCATCGATCGCTACCAAAGAGAACGATACACCGAAGCAGTGGAACTGTGGCAGCAAGCGATGAATGCCTTTTCCTCCGAAAACAATTCCCTCGGAGTTGCCCTGGTGTTGAGCGATTTGTCCTTAGCCTACCAGCATTTGGGACAACTCGAAGAGGCCGATCGCGCCATTGCCAGCAGTATCGATCGCCTGCAAGCTGAGAAAGACGATTCCCGCGCCGCATCGGAAATTCTCGCCAAAGCCCTCAATACCCGAGGTCGATTGTACTGGGTGCGAGGTGATTTCGCCGCCGCCCTGGAAACCTGGGAGGATGCCACCCGCCACTACGCCGCTGCGAGTCACCCATCGGGAGTCACCCTGACCCAACTCAACCAAGCCCAAGCCCTACAAGCCCTGGGATTGAGTCGGCGGGCGCAACGAACCCTGCTCGAAGTGTACGACGATTTGCAGCAGCAGCCGGATTCGGGTCTGAGAGCGACGGGATTGCGGCACCTGGGGAAGGCACTGCGGCGGGTGGGTGCATTGCAACAAGAGGGGGAACGTCTGGGGGCGTGGGAAGTTTTGGAGGCGAGTTTAGAGGCGTCTGAGGATGCCGCAATGGCAAGCTTTGCCTGGTTGGAATTGGGAAATACCGCCCGCGCCCTGGCCGATAAAGCCCTCGCCATCGGTAAAGACAGCCGAGACTATTGCGGCGAAGATTGCGAGGAAATCGCCCTGGATGCCTATGCCCAAGCTGCCCGCGCCCCTCAACGGCAACTCGAAGCCCAACTCAACCGACTGGGTTTGCTGGTGGAAACGGGGCAGTGGTTGGACGATGAGAAATGGGCTGAGGTGGTGCAACTGCGCCAGGATATCGAATCCCACCTCGATCGCCTTCCCCCCGGTCGTAATGGCATTTACAACCAGCTCAATTTTGCCTGGACGCTGGCTTGCCTGAAGCAAAACCCCGATCCCAACACCCCTTCCTGCCTGAGTCGCGATCGCCTCGAACGGTTGCGGCAAAAGCTCGGAGATCCGGTGGTGGAAGCCAAACGCCTCGAACGAGTGCAGACGATCTCGTGGGCGGAAATTGCCAATATTCTCGAGAACGCGCGCGATCGCAGCCTTCAGTTGGGCGATCGACCGGCCGAATCCTACGCCCTGGGGCAGTTGGGGGGACTCTACGAACTCGACGATCGATTTTCCGATGCCCAAACCCTCACCCGAGAAGCCCTGTTGCTGGTGGAGGCGATCCAAGCACCGGATATCCGCTATCGCTGGGAGTGGCAGTTGGGGCGGCTGGCGAACCGTCAGGGCAACCGAGATGGGGCGATTGCCGCCTACGAGGCTGCGGCAAAAACTCTCAAATCCGTGCGCGGTGACTTACTGCTGGTGAATCCCGACGAGCAGTTTTCCTTCCGGGATAATGTCGAACCGGTGTATCGAGGATTGGTGGATTTGTTGCTGACGCGGGAGGGAACGGGGGAGGTTCGTCAAGAACGCCTCGATCTGGCGATCGATTATATCGACGACTTGCAACTGGCGGAACTGGAAAATTTCCTCAGTTGCGACTTATCCCAAACCGTAGATGTCGATCGAGATTTCGATCGCATCGATCCCACCGCGGGTCTGATTTACCCCATCATTCTCGAAGATCGCCTCGAAGTCATCTACCGCTTGCCGGGGCAACCCCTGAAACACCACACTCAGACGATCTCCCGAGGAGAGTTGGAAACCACCCTGCGAACCCTGCGGCGATCGCTATTAAGAGGGGATGCTGGACGGGTGATTGAAAACTCCACCCGCGTCTATCAATGGCTGATCGAACCCTTTGAAACGGCGCTGGCGAACAACCCTGATTTGCAAACCTTGGTATTCGTCCTTGATGGGGATTTGCGCAATATTCCCATGGGCGTTCTCTACGACGTCAAAACAGATTTATACCTGATTGAAAAACCCTACGCCCTCGCCTTGCTACCGAGTTCGCAACTCTTCGAACTGCAAGATTTTTCCGAAAACCTGCAAGTTTTAGGAGCGGGAATTAGCGAGGCCGTGGAAGTGGACGATCGCAATTTTTCCGCCCTCGATGTCGATCGAGAATTATCCAGTATTCAAAGTTCTTTATCGACGGAACTGCTCGTCGATTCTCAATTTACCACCCTCAATTTAGAAAATAACCTCAACTCGGGAATTTTCTCTGTCATCCACATGGCAACCCACGGGAATTTCAGTTCCGATCCCGAAGAAACCTATATTTTGTCCTATGACGAACTTCTACGGACGAATGATTTAAATAACCTGCTTCGCGGTGCGGGAGAAACCGCATCGAATATTATCGAACTGTTAGTTTTAAGTGCTTGCAAAACAGCGGAAGGAGACCATCGCGCAACCTTAGGATTGGCTGGTTTAGCCGTGCGGGCGGGAGCCAAAAGTACTTTGGCGACTCTATGGCAAGTGAGTGACGAATCGACGGTAATTTTAATGGAACGATTCTATCAAGAATTACAAACTCCCGGAATTACAAAGTCTCAAGCTCTTCATCGCGCCCAACAATCTCTCGTTCGGGATTTAAAATATCAAACACCATATTACTGGGCACCTTATATTTTAGTTGGAAATTGGCGTTGATTTTAAAGTATTTTATTTTTGATTTAAGTTTATTTAAGATATAGCATTTATCAATTAATTTAAAATGTTTTTATTTTTAATAAAACCTTGCTTGGAAACAAGCTGAAATCCTGATTTTATTCTACCGTTACTGATTTTTAGCATTTGTCGGTATCAAACCTTTATAGCAACCGTCAGGGCGGTTTAGGCATCGTGAAGGTGAGCTTTCTTGAGCAGGCAATCGCGGTGAGTAGGGGGAGAGAAGAAAATGCGAGCCTTGAGCTTGATTTCTCGAGTGTCCTAACCGCCTTGGCGACGGCTATA
>NZ_JBRJXU010000128.1:0-41709 GCF_057467645.1 Zarconia sp. | reverse complement strand
CCCCTTGTCCCCTTGTCCCCTTGTCCCCTTGTCCCCTTGTCCCCTTGTCTCCTTGTCTCCCTTGTCCCCTTATCTCCCTTGTCTCCTTGTCCCCTTGTCCCCTTGTCCCCTTGTCCCCTTGTCCCCTTGTCCCCTTGTCCCCTTGTCCCCTTGTCTCCTTGTCCCCTTGTCCCCTTGTGTAACTAAACGAAACAGCCCCGTCGAAGGGGGTCGGACGCTATGGTAAGCTGAACGATGGCATTAAAAAACCATTAAAGAAAAAGGTAAAGTTTGATGGCGGGTTCAACCGAAGTTCCCTATCTATTAAGGGCTGCACGGGGCGAAAAGCTCGATCGACCTCCTGTCTGGATGATGCGTCAGGCGGGTCGCTACATGAAGGCCTATCGAGACTTGCGAGAGAAGTATCCCAGTTTTCGAGAGCGATCGGAAATCCCGGAAGTGGCGATCGAAGTTTCCCTCCAGCCCTGGAGAGCGTTCGGACCCGACGGCGTGATTCTCTTTTCCGATATCGTTACCCCCCTTCCCGGCATGGGCATCAATATGGATATTGCCGAAGGGAAGGGACCGATTATCGATCCCCCCATCCGCACTCAGAAACAGGTGGATGAGTTACGTCCCCTCGAACCCGACGAATCTTTACCGTTTATCCGCACGATTTTAGGTGCCCTGCGACAGGAAGTGGGTAATAGTGCTGCGGTGCTGGGCTTTGTGGGCGCACCCTGGACTCTGGCGGCTTACGCCATTGAAGGCAAAGGCTCGAAAACCTATTCCAATATTAAAGGAATGGCGTTTTCGGAACCGACGATGTTACATCAACTGCTGAGTAAACTCGCCGATTCGATCGCCATTTACGTTCGCCATCAAATCGATTGCGGGGCGCAGGTGGTGCAGATGTTCGATTCCTGGGCCGGTCAACTGAGTCCCCAAGATTACGATACCTTTGCCCTACCTTACCAGCAGCAAGTGGTGCGGCAAGTCAGAGAAACCCACCCCGACACCCCATTAATCCTCCTCGTTAGCGGTGGCGCAGGGGTTCTCGAACGGATGGGACAATCCGGTGTCGATATCGTCAGCGTCGATTGGTCGGTGGATATGGCCGATGCCCGCAAGCGTTTGGGACCGGATATGAAAGTTCAGGGGAATATCGATCCGGGTGTGCTGTTCGGTTCTAAGGCCTTTATTCGCGATCGCATCCTCGATACGATTCGCAAAGCTGGAAATAGCGGTCACATCCTCAATCTCGGTCACGGTATCCTCCCCACCACCCCCGAGGAAAATGCCGCGTTCTTCTTTGAAACCGCCAAGCAAGCCGACCAGCTGTTAACAACTGTTTGAGGAAAGTTGGGGTCGGAATGCAAAATTAAACGTTAAAAACTAAACATTTAATTTACATTTCCGGTCCCCCCATTTCTCATCTCATTCAATTCCGAATTCCGATTTCCGAATTCCGAATTCATATGGCCCGTAAACGCATCTTCATTACCGGTGGTAGTGGCTGTATCGGTCACTATATTGCCGAAACGCTGATTCGGAATACCCAACACGAGTTATTTTTTCTCGTGCGCGATCCGGATAAATTGATGTTCGATTTTGAGGTGCGATCGGGCGTAACCGTTCTGCCGGGAGATTTGCGAGAAGTCGATCGCATGGCAGACTTTCTGGGAACGATGGATTGTGCGATTCTCGCGGCGGCGGCCTGGGGAGGTGCGACGGAATGCTTCGATATCAACGTTGCCAAAACCTGCAAAGTTCTCGAATATCTCGATCCGGCGCGCTGCGAGCAGGTTATCTATTTTTCGACGGCGAGTTTGCTGGGTCGGCAAAATCAACTTCTGCCGGAAGCAGCGCGTTTGGGAACCGACTATATTCGTTCTAAGTACGATTGCGTCAAACAACTGCCGCGCCTGCCGATTTATTCCCGCATCACGACTCTGTATCCGACGTTAGTTCTCGGTGGCGATGACACCAAACCCACTTCTCACCTTTCCTCTGGGATTCCGGAAGTGGTGAAATGGATAAATCTGATTCGGTTTTTCAAAGCTGATGGCAGTTTCCACTTCATTCACGGCCGAGATATTGCGGAAGTGGTGCGCTATCTGGTGGAACATCCCCCTGGCGAATCGCAGCAATGGGTGTTGGGAAATCAGGCTTATACGGTCGATCGGGCGATCGCAGAAGTTTGTGCCTATTTACGCAAATCGATTTATTTGCGCATTCCCCTATTCCCCCAACTCATCAATTTTTTCATCGTTGCCTTTAGAATCCAGATGGCATCCTGGGATCGGTTTTGTTTGGAGTATCGGCATTTTACCTATGACAATCCGGTGAATCCCAAAACCTTGGGATTAATGCCTTATTGCGAGACGATGACGGATGCGCTGCGCGTAAGTGGGGTGCCTCGGGGGTGAATGACATACTGAAGTTTGTCAGTCACCTAAAGCTCATTCGTTTTCCAATCTAGAATTCAGTTGTAAAGTTGAGATGAGTTCAACAATTGGATCGATTTAATTTTCTAAACGTTCTATAAAATTGATATTAAACACATGAGCTTTTTCTGGAAAAATTCCAAACTGCATTAAATAAAAATAGTTTAAAGTATTTGATTTAGATAGAACGATAAGAATCTGTTGATTAGATTCGTTCGCAAAACCAATTCCTAAATTATGCATTATTCTTTGATTGATGCTTTTCATGATAATTTGAGCATTGAAAGCATAATAAATCAGCTAAAATAGCGGTTCTTGCGCCTCATGAGGTACAGAGTTTCTGGTTTTAGGGAACAGGGAACAGGAAATGGGGAATGGGAAATAGAATTTGGGTGTACCTCATAAGAGACGAGAATTGCTATCTCTCAAGGATTGCGATTTTTTTATAAAATATCAATAGAGGAAAGTCCCGATCGATCTGATTGTGACATTGGCATATTACGGTCAATTATCCAGATCTGACACGAACGAGATTTCCAAGAGTTGCCTAGAATCGCAATCCCTCAGAATCTTGCCGATTTCAGAGCGAGAGAGTGTCAAAATAGATCTATTCGCCCGCTCGATCGTCCCTGAGTCGATCGAGCGGGCGAATTACACCGGCTTTTCCAGCTTCCATGCCCCAATTACCGACATCAGATTCTCCTTCCTATTCCCAAAAACCCTGGAACTATCTCCAAATCGGACTGCTCTTTTTACCCCTGAGTCCGTCTTTGGGTGGGGTGGGGATTGTCATTGCCACGGTTTGGACTTGGAAGGAACGCTTCAAGGATATCGTTCGCTCTGGTCTCAATCGAGGGTTGGCGCTATTCCTGGGGTTGCTCGTTTTATCTGCCAGTACGGCGATCGATCCCGAATCGGCATTTTTGGGCTTGTTTAACTTTTGGCCGTTTATCGTCATATTTGTCGCCCTTTGTTTGCTACTCGAAACCCCCGATCGATTGCGGCGCGTTGCCTGGATTCTGACGATCGCCTCCGCACCGGTTGCCCTGATTGGCATCGGGCAGATGTTCTCGGGATGGACGGGGCCCATCGATTTGGGCATGGTGGTGAATTGGCCCCTCGATGCGAACGGTACGCCGCCGGGACGGATGGCTTCAGTGTTCGATTATGCGAACGTTCTGGCTAACTACAGCGCGATCGTCTTTCTTTTGGCACTGGGATTGTGGATCGAAACCCATAGGCAGTTACGAGAGCTAACCCCAGCCCAAAAGGAGATGCGCTATGCCCGAGGGGTGCGGTTGCGCTGGCGGTTCCTCACCGGTTTGCTTGTCGCCCACGCGATCGCCATTGCCCTCACCTCCTCTCGCAATGCCTGGGGGGTGACGGTGTTGGGTTGTTTGGCTTACGGCATTTACCTGGGTTGGCGATCGCTGGTACTGGGTGTCACCGCCTACGGGGGGGTGATATTAGGTGCTTCCTTTGCCCCCCCTCCCCTGCAATCCTGGTTGCAGCCATTTGTCCCCGCCTCGGTTTGGATGCGATTGAGCGATCGCCTGTATGCCGATCGACCCGAGGCGTTGATGCGGGTGACGCAGTGGGAATTTGCCGGCAATCTGACCCGAGAACGACCCTGGACGGGTTGGGGTTTGCGCAGTTTTACCGCCCTCTACGAAGCGCAAAAACAATTGTGGTTGGGACACCCCCACAACTTGGCTTTGATGATGTCGGCAGAAACCGGGATTCCGGCGACGCTGCTATTGTTTGGCTTGGTGGGTTGGGTAATGTTTCGCGGCGTTCGGCTGTTGATGGGTTGGCATTCGCTGCCGGAAATTACCTCAGAAGAAGACACGGAAATCTCGACCCCTTCCAAGTCCGATCGCCTCCTGTTATTTAGCTATCTCGTTGCCTTTGGGGCAATGACCCTCTTTCACCTGGTTGATGTCACCTTATTCGACTCCCGGATTAACTTGCTCGGGTGGCTGTTACTCGCGGCAATTTGGGGTTTGGTGCGCGGGTCTCAAACTCAAACCGAGCCTCCCGTATAGCGATTATCCGGGAATACGATCGCTTCTTGGAGATGGAAGGGTGGGTCGTATAGCTATATGCAGTCGTGTTAGCCTGGATGATTCACCAAACGCTGTCATCCCGAACTCGAGCGAATCTCACGCAAACAGTCTGTTTTTCAGCTAAGTTGCCAATATGCTTGCTGGGTAAAGCTTGGGGCAATTTCCGTCAACCCTCATGAATAATCCAGGTTAGGACACAAGAGACCGCGAGCCGGGGGAGAGGGGGGAGACAAGGGAGAGGGGGGAGACAAATCAAGAAAGAGACGCTCATGCTGTCGGACTGTCCTCACCTCATTGAATACAGCTATAGAACCCACCCCAATAAGATTCTATGGCTTTTCATCCGTTAGCCTGACATTCAGACTAGTACTCCACCACACTGATTTTGAGGGCTAACTCGCATTGCTTCCCCTCCTGTCGAGGGGTTAGGGGTGGGTTCCCTCTGCCGAGTGGAACTTCTCTGATGACCCACCAAAATCATTGTGGCGGAGTACTAGAGCGAAAAACTGGCTCCTCAACCCTTGGGGGCAAATTTCATCAAGATGCCCTGGGAATCGCGCAACTCAAAATCGTTCAAATTGGCTAAATTCTCACCTTCGTCCAATCCGGGAGAGGCGATCGCCACCTGCCACTGATTGAGGTTCAATCCGAGCCATTCTCCGGGCTTAACGCGCATCGGTTCGCCTCCCATGTGCGCCACCATGGCAATCCCCTCGGAACCGTGATTGGGGTTGGTACGTATGCCGTAGAACACCGTACTGTCCCCTGCGCTTTTCTTATCGAAGCGATCGGTCCCGATCAGGTTTTGCGCCAGCCAGGAATGGTCTTGCCGGAAGCGACGCAAACTCAAGTTAAACTCCGCCCGGACTCGATCGACCCCCTCGAGATAATGACCGATGTTGCACGCATGGTAGCAATCTTCCATGAACATCAGCGCAAATTTCTTGAGTTTGGGAACGTCCAAACTTTTCAACCAAGCCACCATCTCCTCAGAGGTCGTGCGGACGATGGGTTCGATTTCGCAAGCCCCGGCATCTTCGCCCACACAAGCATTCAGGGCATCGGGCAGTTCCGCCAAATCGCAGTTTAATTCGATCGTGGCGTACTGTAAAATCTTGCCGAACTCCCGCAACTTCTCCAACCGGTCAAATCCCAGAGCCTTCATCTGCAAGAACATCTGCGGCGCCTGATACATTTGGGGGGTCATTTGCCAGTCCAAAAATCCCATCTCTTCGGCAACCACCTTCACCCCGTAGCGTTCGTCGGTATTGCGGAAAAACATCCACGGTGCGTGGCTGGTGGCGTTAATAAAATCCATGGGCAAACCGGGGCTGAACCCGTACACCCACAGGGTCACCGCCGGATTGTCGTAGGCGTTGTGCAGCACCTCCGGTAGGGTTTCCCCTAAATTCCAGTTAATGGGTTTGTCGAGATCCACTTGATTGCCCCGGCGGACGGTATCGTGGTTGGCGCAGCCGGTAATCCAGTTACTCCCCCGACGAATCACCTCGAACACCCGCCGCCATTTCCGTTCCCAATAGCCTTTGAGGGCAGGAGTATTGTGGGCGAAAATCAGCGGTCCCCACTGGTAGGATTCGGGCATTTTGTCGATCAGATCGAAATAGGTGGAGGTTTCCTCCCATCCCTCTTGAGGCCAGGGACGACCGTCCTCGAAAATGGTAAACAGCAGCCGTTTGTGACCTTCGATTTCCTGCACCACATCGCTCATTGCCAGTAGGTAGGAATCATCGTATTCCACAAATCCGGAGAGGGGGTTGAAAAAGCGGAAGTCCTGGCCGCCATCGACGCGAATTCCATCCACCCCGGTATTATTTTTTCGCCGCTGCATTTCCAGGAAAATCGCCCGGACAGTGGGCAGTTGGTGGTTCAAATCCTGACCGTACATATTCGGCCCTTTGAGGTATTCCCGATTCAGCAGCAACTCCGATTGGTTGTCCGCGTGACCGTAAACCAAATCGTAGATAATCTGAATCGGCCCTTGGGAGAAGTTGTGGAGGGTGGCAATAAAATCGATGGTTTCATCGGGGCGCAAACTGCCCAAGAAGGCGGGATTGGTGGTACTCGATCCGAGGATGGGAACGTCGTAACCCCAGTCTTGGGTATTGGGTTTGGTCAGTTCGATGGTGAGAACCTCTTCGGTTTCCGAGACGAAGGCGAAAAACTCGCTTTCGGGGCTGTATTCGTCGCGAAACTCGATGGTCGGTTCCGTGGGTAGTAGCTGAACGGCATCGTAGCCGACGTAGTTGGTTTCGGCGGGAGTGAGGGGTTCTCCTGCGGCGAGTTTGTCGGAAATGCGCTGGTACAGGCGAGTCAAACCTTCGAGAGTTCCCTCGGCTGTGGCAGTACCGACGTGAAGTTGTAAGATATTGTGGGGCGCGCCGATGCGGGGAATCGCGGTAGTCTCAAAATCTACCATCGGATTGACGAACATCTTGGGCATTTCTACGGCGCTGGTGCGGGCGAAGTAGTCGAGATCGGCCCGGTTGCGCTGAAGGCTGTCGATGTCGTAGAGTTCGGCAGGGGCGAAAACGCCGTAGGGGAGAGAGTAGGGAACGACATCGCGAATGGCTTGCAATTTGCCCTGTTGGTCGATGTAGCGAATCCAGTAAAACGAGCCGAGACGATCGCGACTCCCGGCTTCCATGCCCGAAACCACTCCCCAGAGAAACTCCCCTTCCTGATACAAATTGAGGCGATCGCGCCGGAATTTGACGGTTTGCTTGTCGGCACGGGGGTCGATGGTATCGAGGGGGGTGAGCACTTCGAGGTAAATCTCGTGTTTGCGCATCACCTGACCGATCAGTTCGGGCACCCAAAATCCGAGTTCGGTCAGTCCGTCGGAGCGGTAGTGGGCGCCGAGAAGCTCCGCGAGTTGCTGGCCTTTTTCAAAGTAGCTCAGATCGGAATGTTCGATGGCAATCGCCCGATCGGCGAGTTGTTGGGTTGCGTCTTCAATGAGTTGGATGGTTGAGATTGGAGTTTCGACTGTCACAGTGGAGTTTTGGAAAATTAAGACTGTATAAAATTCTAGGCGATTTGAGACCCCCTAAACCGGGAAAATTTTCCAGGGATATCCGATCGTCTTGACAAAGTGTTAATTTTATGGGTTAACTAACAAAGTGAGAATGCGGTTCAACCTCAGTGAACGCTCGCCTTTGAGACTTTTCACCCGGTAGGGGTCAACTGACAAGTTACTGACAAGTTGAAGTTTTTTACATTTGGGTGAATTTGAGCGGGCGTGGCTGGGGGAGCAAGACCCTTGATGTTTCGTTTCAGTTATAGCAGCGCCGGTATCGTTACACATTTTCAGTCATGGGGAATGGGGAATAGGGAACGGGGAATAGGGAATGGGGAATAGAAAAAACCTATTTCTTCAATCGTGTAAATAAACTGATGACGAAGCGCTATATGACCGATAATTACCCGATCGTCAGAAATCATTCCCCGTGAGGTAGGGATAAGGCGATCGGGCCAAATGCAAGCTATATTAATGCTAAATTCCCAAAACTCCCTGCACGGTCATCATTTCCCATGCGAAAGATTCTGATTCTAGCAGCCAATCCCAAAGATACGAAAGCCTTACGATTGGACGAAGAGTTACGGGATATTGACGAAGGACTACAAAGAGCCAAACATAGAGACCAATTCCAGTTAATCCAAAAACTTGCCGTTCGCACCCGCGATATTCAGCGATCGATGCTCGATGAAACGCCGCAAATCGTCCATTTTTCCGGTCATGGGGCAGGGGAAGAGGGTTTGGCATTTGAGGATGAGGTGGGTCAAGCCAAACTGGTTTCTGGGGACGCGCTGGCGGCGTTGTTTGAGTTGTTTTCCGATCCGGAAGCATTTCCCAATCCCCTGGAATGCGTGGTGCTTAATGGTTGCTATTCCCAAGTGCAAGCCGAAGCGATCGCCCGTCATATTCCCTACGTTATTGGTATGAAAAAGGCGATCGGGGATAAAGCGGCGATCGAATTTGCCGTGGGGTTCTACGATGCATTGGGGTCGGGTTATCCGATTGAGTTTGCCTATAAAAGCGGCTGCGTTGCCATTCGCATGGAGGGCATTCCGGAACATCTGACCCCGGTACTGTTAAAGAAACCCGCTACCGCGCAACCCGACATCCCCGCACCCTCCCCGTTACCAATGCCAGCCTCCCAGCCAGCAACTCAGCCAGCAACTCCGATGAATCCAGAACCGATCGAAGTTTTTATCTCCTACTCCCACAAGGATGAGGATTTAAAGGACGAACTCTACATTCACCTCGCCAACTTGAAGCGACAGGGCAAGATTAAGCCCTGGCAGGATCGGGAAATTGAGGCGGGGGAGGAATGGGATGCCGAAATTAAGGCGCATCTGGAATCGGCTGGGGTGATTTTGCTGCTGATTACCCCCCGTTTTATTGCTTCGGAATACTGTTTCGATGAAGAAATGCAACGGGCGATGGAACGTCACGAAGAGGGGACGGCGCGGGTGATTCCGGTGATTATGAAACCTTGCGATTGGCAGGGTACGCCCTTTCGCAAACTCCAGGTTTTACCCAAATATGCAAAACCCGTTAAAACCTGGGACAACTTGGATGAAGCATTGCTCGATGTGGTACGGGGTATTCGTCGAGTTGTGGACTCTTTATCAAAACAGTAGCCCGTGCTAGATTAGCTACTGAAACGGTCCTTAATTCTCCTATTATCTTACGCAATTTGTCAATATTGGGTGTAGCTATGAAAATTTTCACAGAATCTCGTTTGTTGATAATTCCAATTATCATACTCTTTAGCAGTTGTTCGGCGGAAGCTCAACCACAACAACAAGAAGTAACTCAGATATGCAAGCCTGCGGCTTCGAGTTTTTCTCAAAACTTCAATTTATATAATTCTGTTTTAGATTCAGAGTTAGTGGATGAGTGGGCTGAGACAAAAAATAATAAACTCGAGCTAGTATCTTCTATTTCAACAGGAAGTTTATCACTAGTGATTTTGGTGCTACTAATACTCGGACTATTATTATCGGGTATTTATTTTCTTCTTTTAGGATTTGTCAAAATAGAAGAAGAGCAAGTTGGAATTGCGATCAAAAAAGGAGGAGTAGATTTTTCAAAAAAATTACCACCCGATCGAATTATAGCTCTTAATGGCGAACCTGGTATTCAAGCGGATTTACTGCCTCCTGGACTGCATCGTAACTATTTTATATGGCAATACACTATTTTAAAAGAAGATTTTATTGTTATTCCCCAGGGAGAAATTGCCTTAGTTATTGCTCAAGATGGAGCACCTATGGAAGCAGGAAAAGCCTTGGGAAAGGTCGTTGATTGTGATGATTTTCAAGATGCTAGATCGTTTTTAGAGAATGGTGAAGAAAAGGGGCAGCAATTAAAATTTTTAACGACAGGAACATATAGAATAAATACTAAGCTATTTACCATTATTACAGTAAACAATGCAAATAAATATGGCTTGAAACCAGAGTTACTCCGATATTGTACAGTGGCTTCTGACAAGGTAGGAATTGTTATAACTCACGACGGAATTCCAATCCAATCAGGAGAGATTGCTGGCTCTATAATTGAAGGACATAACAAATTTCAAGATCCGCAAAAATTTATTAATAATGGTGGTTTTAGAGGATTACAACAGGAGATTTTACCATCAGGAAATTGGGATTTAAATCCCTGGTTTGCAGAGGTAGAAAAAGTTCCACTCGTTGAAATTCCTACAGGAAGTGTTGGTGTTGTTATTTCACATGTTGGCTCCGAATATAATTCAGATTATCTTGTAGATTCTGGATTTAAAGGTGCTTGTAAAATACCTTTGCGAAGCGGTAAGCACCCTATCAATACTAAAGTAGTAAGCATTGAGATTGTGCCTACACATGAAATTACTTTAGACTGGAAAAATGATACGAGTAAGAATCCATCAAATTATGATTCTAGTTTGAATTCATTAAGTTTGAGATCGAAGGATGGCTTTGCTTTTAATATTGAAATAACTCAGGTCATCAAAGTACCAGAAGAAAATGCACCGAGAATGATATCTCGCATTGGGTCGCCTCTATTTGGAATAGACGGTCATCCCAGTGATGGTATTTCTGGCTCTCCGACAGCTCCTAAGTACACGTCAATAAAAAATCTTGTAACCAGAGTTTTAAAGCCAATGGTAGAAAACCATTTTCGAAATTCGGTTCAGCAGTATGGAGCGTTAGAATTTCTGGATGAACGTAGCGATCGTCAAAGAGAAGCTGTAATTGCGATACGAGAAGGACTTAGAGAATATGGCGTTGAAGCGGTAGGTACTTATCTGAATGAGATTGATTTGCCACCTGACTTAGAGAGAGCTTTGACAGAAAGAAAAATTGCTGAGCAACAAAAGGAGACTTTTGAAGCTCAACAAGAAGCTGAGATTGCAAGGCAAAAACTGGTCCGTTTAAAAGAACTAACGGAGATTCAACAACAACTAGTTGAAGCAGAAGAAGGTCTCAAAATTGCCGAACTAGAGGCAGAGTCTCAGATGCTAAAGGGTGGAGTAGAGGTAGATCTCCTTAGCAAGAAAATTGAAGCATTTGGTGCTGAAAATTATGCTGCAGTTAAGATCGTGGAAACAATGAGCCAAAATAAGATGCGGTTAGTTCCAGAACTATCTTTTGACAGTAAGGATAACTATGGGTCAGCTTTGCTACAGTGGCTAGTCGGTAGCTTTCTTCAACCACGCAACACCGAAACTGAAGAATTAAACGATATCAGCATACCATCAGACAAAGCAAAGCCTGATGGTGAAGGTAGTTCGAATGACTTCTCTGCACAAGAAAACATAGATAGTAATCTAGACGATTTACAAACATCTGATAGGTTGAATGTCCAGCATGAAGAATTTCCTCAATCTTCTGAACTTAAAAACGATAATTGATTTCAGGTTAAACACCTGCATATATGTGATAAAAATTTGTAAAAAGCAGGCTTCCATTCAGTATATAACAGTCGATCTCGACCCAATGCCGGTAGATGACCTTGATTTGCCCCTAAGCTAAAAGTAAAGTCTTTATACTCTACTACAGAAGTATCATTTTTCATCCATCCAACTGACTTCTCAAATTCCTCAAAGAGATTACCTTTAACGCTTTCAGTTTTACCTTTACTGGTTTTGCACCAAATATTTTTTTGCGAAGTAAATCCGAATTTACCTCTACTATGGAAATTCCAAAGGGTGTCAATTTCCTGTATAACCTCGCAAGAAATTTTTTGTATATCCTGAATTCGCAACCAATTCTCTTCAATTCGCTCTACTGATAAGAGAAGTTTCTGATATGTTTCAACATCTGCTTGACTCCACTGCTGGTGCTCTAAAAAAGATGAAAGTTTCTCAAAGCTAAGATTCTGAGTTGGTTGGATAAAAAAAAATTTCTCTTCGTCAAAACTTTTAGTTTTTGTAAATCGATCTAAAGTACTCTCTTTAGATACTTGATTCTTTTCCTCTCTCAAATTTTCTCTATTTGAATTAAATTTCGGTTGAGCCTGAGTTTTTTGTTCTGAATGAGGATGTAATTTACTTTGAATGACTCTTTTTATATCACAGACAATACCATTGAACACTCGATCTCGATTTTCTCTAGAAGAGGAAGTGACTGATTTCTCATTTCTAGGCAATCCTTGAAGCTTGTTTAAAGGAGAAATTCTCCAATCACAATCTCTCAAAATGATGGGAAAAACAAGTGTTTTTCCAGCATCATGAAGTTTGACGGCGGGAATCATTTCATCATTCCAACAGCTATCTGAGCTGATATAATCGGAGCTAATGAGCAGAAGAATAATATCAGCAGAATTCAATTTTTTCTTCAGCTTTTCAACTCTATTTTCACCCGGATCGATCAGCTGTTTATGCCAGATTGAAATCAAATTTTCTCGCTCTAAAGAATGAAGATGATTAGCAATTTCATTTCTTAAATCTTCATCTTTTTTGGCATAGGATAAGAATAGTTCAAGAGCTTGTTTACCCCTATCTAATGAAATTTCCATCATTCCAAATTCAAGTATTGACTCAATGTCATCACTATTAGCAGATCGCCAACGCGCCACAGAACTACACCAACTTGCCAAAACCCAGAGCTTTCTCCACACCCCTAGCCAATAAACTAGCCAATAAACTTTTTCAGCAAATCCAACTTGCCCTTATACGGCGCGTACCGCCAATCTAAATCCAACCATAACCCCCGTTTGAGGACGCTTTTGTAGTGGGAGAAAGTATCGAAACTTGATTTACCGTGATAGCTGCCGATGCCGCTATCCCCCACGCCGCCGAAGGGCAACTCGGGAACGCCCACTTGCATCACCGTATCGTTGACGCAAACTCCTCCCGATGAGGTGCGATCGAGTACCTGCTGCTGTTTTTGCTTATCTCGGGAGAAAATATACAGTGCCAAAGGTTTCGGACGTTGGTTAATCTGCTCGATCGCCTCGGATAAATTCGTATAGTCTAAAACCGGCAAAATCGGTCCGAAAATTTCATCTTCCATTACCGGATCGTCCCAGGTAATTTCATCTAAAACCGTCGGCGCAATATAGCGTTCTTCAGGTTTCGTTTCGCCGCCGATAACCACTTTGCCATCGTTGACAAATTCCGCCACTCGATCGAAATGCCGCTGACTGATTAACCGAGCAAAATCAGGACTTTGAGCGGGATTATCACCGTAAAACTCGCCGATATATTTTTTAATCCCCGCGAGTAATTCCGATTTCACCGTGCGATCGACTAACAGATAATCCGGGGCAATACAGGTTTGTCCGGCGTTGATAAATTTACCCCAAGTAATCCGTTTTGCCGCTAGATCGAGATCGACATCGGCATCGACAATACAGGGGCTTTTTCCGCCCAACTCCAACGTCACCGGCGTTAAATTTTTCGCCGCCGCTTCCATGACAATTCGCCCGATTTTCGTGCCGCCAGTAAAGAAAATGCGATCGAACTTTTGAGCGAGTAACTGTTGCGAGGTTTCCACCCCACCCTCGATCGCCGCCACAAACGCCGGATCGAATGTATCCCTCACCAAATCCGCCACCAGGCGGGAGGTATTCTCGGCAAGTTCCGACGGTTTGAGGATAGCGCAATTTCCAGCGGCGATCGCCCCAACAAGGGGATTAATCAACAATTGAAAGGGATAATTCCACGGTCCGATAATTAGGACAACTCCCAAGGGTTCCGGGTAAATCCACGCCGATGCCGGAAATTGGTCGAGAGGCATTGCCACTCTTTTCGGCTTCGTCCATGATTTGAGACGCTTGAGGGCATATTTCACTTCCGAAACCGCCGCAATCTCGAAATAGGCTTCAAATTCCGAGCGACGCAAATCGGCATTCACCGCATCGCAAATGGCTTGTTGGCGATCGAGAATTGCCTGTTTGAGGCGTTCGAGTTGTTCGATGCGAAAAGCAATCTCTTTGGTTTTTCCCGTGGCAAAAAACTGCCGTTGTTTTTCGAGGATATTTTCAACGGGGGAAAGGGTTTGCATGATTTATTAATTGTTAATTATTAATTATTAATTGTTAATTGCTCCGCTTCTTCAAACTCAGAAAACGGCGGAAAAGGAGACTCTTCTGGGAACCCAGCCTCATCCCATGGGTTGAAATAACTCGCGACGATCGCCACCGCCAACCACCACAACGTCTGTACCGGGGGACGATACCACACCGTATCCACCAAGCCGTGGGCCATCAAACCGCAAATCGAGGCGATCGCCCCCATCAGCCAGTATCCTTCCCGACTCATCGTCCAACGCAGCCGGTTGAGCTGTACCCACCCTTGGTTTAATATCACCAGTAGCAGCCAGAGGAAGCTCACCAGCCCGATCGCCCCGGCTTCGACTAAAACCTCCAAAAAGACAGAATACGCCCCTAGAGCGTCCTGATATTTAGCGCGGGCGAACTGTACGTAAATTTCTCGAAACGCATCGTTTCCCGGTCCGATGCCCAACACCGGACGAGCGCGAATCATATCCAAAACGGCCGCCCAAACATTCAACCGGAAGTTATTACTACTATCTTCTCGACCGACAAACATACTCGCCACTCGCATCCGTACCGGTTCCACGAACAGCACCGCCACCAGCAACATCAATCCCGACGCGCCCAACACTGCCGGCATCGCCAAAGGTCTCACCTTCGCAGGCAGTTTGACACTCCACCAATACACCAGCAGCAGGACCATCACGAATCCCGCCGCGAGCAACCCGATCCAACCCCCTCGGCTGAAGGTCGCCACTAAACAGGCAGAATTCACGAGCGTCATCACCACTGCCAGGATTTTCGGCAACCACCCCCGCCACGCAAAGATTGCCGCCATACTAAACACCACCGCTGGGATTAGGTACCCCGCGAGCAGGTTGGGGTTGCCCAAATAGCTGTAGACTCGCGTAACGCCGGCCATTTCCGAGGTGGGATCGGTCCAGGTAGCCAAAGCATCAACACCGAAGTACCACTGGCGCATCCCGTAGACACTCACCGCCACGGCCGCGTGCAGGTAAATCGTCACCACCCCCGATCGCCACCGAGGCGATCGCAGTACCTTCGCACACAGGGCAAACAGCAACAAAAATAAGGTCAGTTTCACCCATCCCGAAAACGCCTCGGCTTTGACCGGAGACAGTGCTGTAGCCACCGTCATCACGCCCCAGTACAACAGCACCAACACGTGAATCGGCGTAAATCCCCAGTTGCTATCGTCGGATACCGTCACCAGCAACCAAAAAGCTCCACAGGCCATCATCAGCACCCCCACCAGGGTGGTCGAGCAAAACGGCGCTAGGGCGAATACAAGGGCCACCAACAAAGCGCCCAAGGGTTCAGACCACAGCATCAACCAGCTTCCCGGTCGCCAACTGCGCAGGGAACCACCCAACAAGCGATACAAAAAACTCGAACCCCGCCACCTCGAAGGTCGCAGGGCACTTAAGGTCATCTGTTGCCAAACAAGATTTGTCATAGAATGCAAGCGCTACCTGGACGAGCGAAAATCCCACGTCGCCCTAATTGTCAATTGTCAATTGTCACTTGTCAATTGTTAGCGCTTCTCCGGCAGGGTGACGATGTAGCGATAACCCGATTGTTCCGAACCCTGAATCGAGAGATTGCCTCCGTGCATTTGAGCCAACTGACAACTCAGGAGTAAGCCCAATCGATCGCTCGAGCGATCGAGCTTGCACTGTTCGACGTAATCGAGCACTTTGACAACCGAGGTTTCTTGTCTGAGGTCGGACAAATCTATCGGTTCGGAAACGGCTTCGGGACTGCTCGGTCGTACCGCTTCGGAGACGCCAATTCCGCAGGCTTCGAGTTCGGTTTCGGGTAAACTGTCCCCCAGCCAGGGATGGGACACCCAAACCACGATATTCAAGTTATCCACTTTGCGGGAGACGTGAACGCGAATCACGCACCCTGCCTCTGCCACGTGGACGACGCGATAGATGAGGTGGTAGAGCAATTGCTGGACTTTACTCTTATCGAGCAACCAAATCCGATGAACGGGTTCGACGGAAATGTGAATTTGCTGCTCTCGCCGCTCGGCAACGGGTTCGAGGGTTTTGAGGACTTGCTGGCAGAGCATTTCCACATCCACCGACGTGAGCGATAGGGGAGCCGTACCGTTGAGTTCTCGCAGGGCCAGCACTTCTTCCACGAGGGAGAGCAGGTATTGACCGCTATCGTGAATGACTTTGAGATATTCTTTTTGCTTTTGCCGCAAGGGGCCGTAAATTTCGCGACTGAGAACGCTCGTCATCCCCATCACCGATGTCAGCGGCGTGCGCAGTTCTTGCATGAGGCGATCGAGCAGTTCGATTTTCAGCTGGTCTGTGGAGAGGGCATTTTCTGATAAATCCTCCACCGACTGTATGCGATCGGATTTGCGAGGTCGGGGGGAGGGTGACAGCTCTGAGAGGGGTTGCCCCCGTTCTAACTCCGCCATCGTCCAGCGCGCGGCGAGTTTGACAAACTCAATTTCTTTAGGTCGAAATGCCCGAGGTGCCAAGTCCATCACCGCCAGGGTTCCGAGGCAATGTCCCGTGGCAGTCATCAGGGGAACCCCCATGTAGGCCCGAATCCCGTAATGTCCCACAAACAACCGATGGGCGAAGTTGGGATGGGTGGTGGTATCGCGAATGCTCAGAACCTGTTGGCTGTCAACGATGTAGGAGCAGAAACACTCGCTACGCTTAATTTGGCGAACGGTGGCCAGAGATTGGATTTGTTCGAGATCGGACCAGCCGACTTCGGCTTTAATCCATTGCCAATCTCGATCGATCGCGCTGAGGATACAGATGGGAATTTCTAAAAATTCCGCCACCGCCTGAGTGGCTTCTTCAAACACAGATACATCCTCGGTCTCGAGCAAGCCGGACTCCGCTAAGGCAAGTAAGCGTTGTTGTTCTCGATCGGTTTGGCTCATAAGGTTCTGCGACGAAATTGGAATGGGTAAAGACTTCGGAAGGCTCGATCTACAGAGCATTCAGAGTCTAAATGCGAGCACTCGACCGTGTAACTCGATCGGCCCCAAAACAGTCAAGGGGAAAAGGGGAAGTTCCGAATTGAGTTTCACGCGGCGTGCGAATTAACAATATTTTAGATGGATTCTCCTCAATCGCGACTCGGCGAGTTCTGAATCGCCGGATGATCGAAAATCGAGGCAATGACTCGCACCCCCCGTAATTGATTGGAGAGGGGAAGGTGTCCCTTCGGCGCGCTCAAGTCCCAGGTAAATTCTTGGGGATAGCGCGTCCAATTTTTCCCGTTTTTCCAGCCTAGCTCGACCCACAACTTTTCCCAATTTTTCCCACTCCCCAGCCAGATTTTTCGCTGTACGGAAAAGCCAAACCGGTCTTGGGTCTGCTCTCGCCACAGCCGGTCGATGGTTTGCATATCCGCCACGGGAAAATTATTCACTTCGGTAAAATAGAGCCATTTTCGCTCCACTGCTGCGGCCCCGGCTAGCTGACACAACAGTTGTTGGGTGAGTCGATCGGCTTCTTGAAAACGCTCGTCACAGAGCGCTTGTTGTAGGGGAGTATAGTCAAGATTGGGTTCTGAGTGGGGCCAGACGAGGTTAGTGGCAGTTGAGTCTGTCATAAAGTTATCGCCCTTGGTGGGGTTAGGTTTTTGACAATTCATCAGATCGAGAAACGTTCTCTGACTGGCTCGCGAGGGCGATCGCCCTCAATGGACGTGGAAATTTGGAGATGGACGAGGATTGTGTTCCCCGTTTGCTCGAACCCTCAGCTCAGACGACACTCATCAAAATGATTGACAAAGTCAACCAGATATGCATGGAACGAGAACGACTTTGATGAGGTGAGTGACAACCCTGGAATGTTTCCCACTCAAACCGCGATCGGATCGGCAATCTTCAATTGGCACTCACCGGGACGATCGGTGGACATGACCCGCACCGAATCGATTGACTTGAAGGCGATCGAGCACGCTCTCGGTGAGAGGCTAGAACACCTTGACACCCAGAGAATCTCCCGATCGAACTAGCTTGAGCATTTGTACCGAGCTGTCACTATTTAATCCTACAACGAGTACCTTCCCCAAAGTCTTTAGCCTTTGTGGATGCTCTGGTGGGCTAGCTCAACAATGGACAATTGACAATTGACAATGGACAATTGACAATGGACAATTGACAACGAAAAATCGGCGATTCTCCATATTCCCCTTGTCCCCTTGTCCCCTTGTCCCATCTTCACCTCTTACTCCTCCGTCGGACGCTGATAGCCTTTTTCAAAGGCAAAGCGTACCAATTGAGAGCGATTGGCAAGATTGAGTTTCGTGAGAATGTGGCTGAGGTGGGTTTGAACGGTTCGGGGGCTAACAAACAGGCGATCGGCAATTTCCTTATTGGTAAATCCCTGAATCACTTCCCAAAAAACTCGCACTTCCGCTGGCGTCAGGGGCAGCGATTCCGGCTTGGGAGCGGCGGTTTTGACCGGCTCGGGATGTTCGTGCGATGCCGCACTGGGAGGATCGTTGAAGTTTTCCCTAGAACTGGCCGGTTCTTCCACTAAACGGAGAATTGCCTGGTGAATGCGGCGAGATCGCTCCAATTGCGCTTCAATTTTGGCGACGAGTTCTCGGGGTTCAAAAGGTTTGATGAGATAGTCGTCCGCTCCGATGGAATGACCTTCAATGCGATTGTCGAGTTCTCCCAAACTCGATAAAAAGATAAACGGCACGAGCTGACCGGACTGAGTTCCTCTCAAGCGGCGGCAAAACTCGAAACCATCCATTTCCGGCATCATAATATCCGATACCACCAAATCCGGTGGTTCGTCTTCAAAGACGCTTAAAGCATCCGTGCCAGAATTAACCGCTTCAACGCTATATCCTTCTTTTCCCAGATAGCGCGTTAAAGTCATGCGGAACGTTCTATCGTCATCAACGATAAGAATCCTTTTCATCTTAAAAACCCTCGGAAGGCTCCCGCCAGAATAGACGTGAATTCTCGGTGAACAGAATGTGCAAACAATATGCAAGAGTTGTTTTAGCCCCAGCGATACGCGATCGTCTTCGCTCGACCCACAGATGAGTCGAGCCTTGTCAACTTTTTAGAGAGACGATTGGGAATATTATATTTCCCCCAACGGAATCTCCCTCCCAAGAGGGACGATGGTGCGCGCAAGGGCACGGGTCAAAGCAAGAACAAGTTCGGATCGTGTCTCGCCTGAGCACCAGGACGAAATCCTTTGCTATCGAGATCGATACCACAGTTTACTCCCGGATGCCTGATGGGTCAGAACATCCCCAGACGAAAAAGCAGCATGGGACTTTCATATCGACTCGGGAATCTGGTAGCCTTCCAAACAGTCACCATCGAGAGCTAAAACTCCATATTGAACTGACCCAAAACCATGTACGAGAAACTGACCCCTCCCAAGACAGGAAATCGCGTCACTTTTAAAGATGGCGAACCCATCGTTCCCGACGATCCGATCGTGCCCTTTATTCGGGGAGATGGTACCGGGATAGATATTTGGCCAGCTACCCAGAAAGTAGTAGATGCAGCCGTACGCGAGGCCTACGGCGATCGACGAAAAATTAGCTGGTTTAAGATTTACGCCGGAGACGAGGCTTGTCAACAGTACGGTACCTATCAGTACCTGCCCGAAGATACACTTAAGGCCATTAAAGAATATGGTATCGCGATCAAGGGTCCTCTAACGACTCCCATCGGGGGGGGCATTCGATCTTTGAATGTTGCCTTGCGACAAATTAACGATCTCTATGCCTGCGTTCGTCCCTGTAAGTACTACCCCGGCACTCCTTCGCCCCACCGCCATCCCGAACAGCTCGATGTCATCGTCTATCGAGAAAACACCGAAGATATCTATTTGGGAATCGAGTGGGCTCAAGGCAGCGAGGTGGGTTCTCGACTCATCGACCTCCTGAATGACGAGTTGATACCCGCCACCCCCGAACACGGCAAGAAACAAATTCCCCTCGATGCGGGGATTGGAATCAAGCCCATCAGCAAAAACGGTTCCCAGCGCCTGGTGCGTCGTGCCATCAAGCATGCCCTGCGATTGCCCAAAGAAAAACAGCAGGTGACCCTGGTGCATAAGGGCAATATCATGAAATACACCGAAGGAGCATTTCGCAATTGGGGCTACGAGCTGGCAACGACTGAGTTTCGCGATTGCTGCGTGACCGAACGGGAGTCCTGGATTCTGGGAAATCGGGAGACCAACCCGGACATCACCCTCGAAGAGAACGCCCGTAAAATCGAGCCGGGATACGATGGGATGACCCCGGATAAACAAGAGGCGATTTGCCTCGAAGTCGCTGCCACCCTCGATGGGATTTGGGACACTCACGGGAACGGTCGCTGGAAAGAGATGGTGATGGTCAACGATCGCATCGCCGATAGCATTTTTCAGCAAATTCAAACTCGTCCGGGAGAATACTCGATTTTGGCGACAATGAACCTCAACGGAGATTACCTCTCCGATGCGGCCGCCGCCATTGTCGGGGGTTTGGGCATGGGACCGGGGGCGAATATCGGCGATGAATGCGCCATCTTTGAAGCCACCCACGGCACGGCCCCCAAACATGCGGGTTTGGATCGGATCAACCCCGGTTCGGTGATTTTATCGAGCGTGATGATGCTCGAATATATGGGCTGGCAAGAAGCTGCCGATTTGATTAAAAACGGTTTGGCAGCGGCGATTTCCAATCGCGAGGTCACCTACGATTTGGCTCGCTTGATGTCTCCTCCGGTGGAACCGCCCCTGCGCTGTTCGGAATTTGCCGAGGCGATTATCCGACATTTTGGGGATTAAGCGGCGATTAAGCGCCCTTGTTGGAGTGGTGCCGGGACGCTCGCCAACCATCGATTACAATATCGATGTCCGCGACGATCGATCTCGGCCCCTCAACCGGCATCGGGGTCAATTGAGGAACAGTGCCATCGAGTTTCTTCGCGTATTCCACGCTGAAAATCGGGCGCGCACATCCGAATCGAGGGACAAGTCAGAGATCGAGAGGTTTTGGCTAACGGCTGCTGGCCGATGACCGATCGCAATATCTCAACCGACAGTATTTCCAACTCACTCACAATAAGAAAGATGAGTCCGAATCCCACTTCCAAGCAACTCGCCTTGGTGCAAGCACTTTTCGATGCCGGGGTGAGTCGCGCGAATACGATGTTGAATTATCTGACGGAGTTGCCGATTCAATCTCGGATGTCTCCGGTTGAGATTCTCTCCTCTGGGCAACTACAAGTGAAGCTCCTCTCCTGCGTGGGGGTGGGTCGCGCCGGGGCGATGGAACTGGCCTACAGCGGCGATTTCGACGGTGTGGCTCAATTGTTGTTTCCCGAAGAGACGGCAACGGTTTTGGTGGATGCGATCGCCGACCGACAGCGTCGCCAGCTCGATCTCGATGGGATTCGGACTCAAACCCTCTCGGAAGTGGGTAATATTTTCTTTAACGGTTTGATGGGCTCGATTGCCAATGTGACCGATCGCGGCATTACCTACATGGCTCCTAAGTTTCGCGAAGGTACCGTCAAACAGTTACTCGCCGCTCGCAATCGCCCCCTCGAGAGCGCGGCGATTTTCGGACAGGCACAGTTTCAAATTCAACAACTGCAAGCCTCGGGAACGATTATTATCTTTTTTGAAGTTTCTCCATTGGAGCAGTTTCTCACCTCCGTGGAGCAGGTCGATCGATAATCGAAGGCGATCGCAGTTCGCACCCTTTTCGTAACAGATTTTCGCAGAATGGAGAATGGGGCATCGGGAATGGGCATTGGTGAAAGGTTAAGAAAATACCTATTTACGCGGTGTGCGCTCTTTTTGCGCTCGTTTGGATGGTGAGCGAGTAGACCGATCCCCCTTTTCCCCTTTCCCCTTCCCCCCGTGGGAGAGGATTTTGGAGAATTAAGTTGCACATGGCGTTATTTCTTCGCGGGTGTCGATCTGATGCTCCCCACAGAAATAAAAGTTTGTCAATCGCAACAAGTCTTGAGATTGCCGGCTCCATCGAGATCTAGACCGATCGATGGAATCCGCGATCGCCTCTTCCCTGTGCGCCTTCAGCACCGGACCCCTCGACGAAACGGTCTCAATTTGTCTCGATCGAGAGATGTTAAAGATGCGCCCTGTGTGGAAACCGATCGCCGCTTGGAAATGAATTTGGTACGATCGGCAAATACAGCCTTTTGCGCTTGTGTCTTGACGCTATCCATACAACCCGGCATTCTCCACTCCCTCTGCCCAACGAGGTTGAACTTGTAACGAGATCCCGCCGGAAGGGCGATCGATACTCACCCGTCCGAGCTTCAGTCATGCCGTCGGGAGGAGAGGATGCCGAACCTGATGGATGGCTTATGATAGTTCTGGCTATTTTATGGAGGCGATCGGCCCGGAAAGATGAGTTTAAATCAACCCCATCAATCGAAAATCGCAATGAAAAAAGCGTTTTTAATTCTAGGCGAACTGAATAATGACGATCTCGATTGGATGATTAAAGAAGGTAAGAAGCGAACGCTAAGTCCAGATGAAACCTTAATTTATGAAGGTCAACAAATTAATGCGTTTTATATCGTCTTGAACGGGAGTTTGAGCGTTTCGATCGAGTCATTAAAGAAAGAATTAGCTCGACTCTCTAGTGGTGAGGTGGTCGGGGAAATTTCCTTTATCGATACCCGCCTGCCTCTGGCGACCGTGAAAGCGATCGAAGAGTCCGATGTCCTCGAAATTCCCCGGTTGCGGCTTACGTACAAACTGCAACGGGATATGGGATTTGCCGCGCGATTCTATCGGGGTATCTCTCGCTGCTTGTCCGATCGGGTTCGCGGAACGGTGCTGCGCTTGGGATACGGACTCGATGTCGAAGATCCCCAAACCGAAGAAATGGAAGCCTATCCCGATGCCGATCGCGATTTGGCGTTAGTCCAAGCGAAGTTTACTTGGCTGATGCAGGGCTTTAGCCGATAGCTCCAGGTCATCGATCGACGGCGTTCTTAACAAAACTCAATACTAAAATCTCTATTCGTTAAGATTAAATAAGAATAATTGACTTCATTAGGGAGAGCTTGACATATTAAGAGCTATCAGAATCTTTTATGTCTAACAAAAGCGATTAATATCCTATGAAACCCCTCTTTCCTCTCGCTCCCCGTTACAGACTCGACGATGAGTGCGTTTGGCTCAAAGGGATAGATCCGGCCCGCCACTACTGGGTCTATGTGAATGGCGATCGAAAGAATGTCGCGATCGTTCCGGGGTTGACCGTTGAGAGTATGGATGGATTCAAGCAAGCGATTCTTGAGTTTCGAGACCTGCAAGCTGGAGACGCGATGGAAATTCAGCGAGCGGCGCAAAACATTACGATCCACTGCATCAGTGCCAACTGCTACGCCATCGAAACCGACGTGAGTGGAGCGCTCGTCTGGCACTTGTTCGATCGAGAAACCATCGAAAGTTTGTTGATGACCGCTCATCCCGATTGGCAGTGCGCCCCTAAAGATTTGGAGTTGGGGCGGGAGCTACTCCTACAGGCTTGGCAGCAAGCCATTGCCGCTTAAAGACCCATTTTAAATATCTTGGTTGCGATCGATGGTGAGAGTCTCTCACTTCGGTGACCTTTCGGTCTGATCCATTTAAGTTTCATCGAGCTTGTGAACCCAGCGACAGTATAGCAATCGCGACCACCGGCGCAGACAGTCCGATTTCAAACAAGTACTCTCCCCGAGCTTCCCTAGCTCCCGAGTCTCCCCCAGCTCGCAACACCGTCCCTCGCGAACATGACGACTGCTACGGATTCATCCTTCCCTAGCGAAACTGTTGCAGGTTGAATAAATCCTGGGGAGATGCCAAGAGTTCGATGGTGACATTGAGAATTTCTGAGTTGGGACTGAGGGTAAACGTCCAACTGGTATTGACGCTAAATAGAGGCGTTTGAACTTCTCCGGTCACTTTCATCGTACGATGGGCAGCACGTTGAAGCTTTTGGCTTTCTTGATGCGGTATGGCTCGAATGCCATCCGCTTCTGCTTTTAAATAAGCAGCGATCGCCTCCGCTCCGATAATGGCATCCTCAAAAGGTGGCTGCAACATACCATCTCGGGCAAATAACCGGGCAACCGCATCGAAGTTTCCCGAGTTGAACGTCTCAAAATAAGCTTTCACCACCGGTTCGCGTAAATTTAGAATTCGATCGAATGGGTTCGTGCGCGCAGCCAGCATTTTTTAATCTCCATTGTGGGTTGAACATCCATCGATCTGCATTTGCAGATCGTGACTCTAGGCAAGGGGATCGATACCCGTATCGGCAACGACCTGACGAATAAAATTCATTTTCTGCTCGCGATCGAACTTGAAGGCGATCGAATCGATGAGGGTTTGGAGGGTCTCGGAATGCAGAGGGTGACGGGTCGTTCCGCAAGAGGAACCTCCATTCACCTGCTTCCAGAGCTGATCCCAAACTGCAAATTTGGTGCGGGTTCCGAGCAAGCCGTAGGCACGACAGAACGAGTTATTCTCCTTTGCGACGAGAGCGTGCAGCGTCTGTTTCCGCTCTGTTTGGGTCATCTGTAGAACTGTGGCGAGCAAGCCTCCAGCCAGGTGAAAACGGGCAGTTCCGGTAACTTCTGGAGTGGCGGGAGCGATTTGAGCATAGATAGAGCGCAGCACCGCGAGTTTTTCAGTGGTGCTTAGGGTTTGGAATTGAGCGATCGCACCAGAAACGATTGTGGATGGCCCAACAAGGTACGGGAATGACGGCGTGGCGACGGATGTAGTTGCGTAACTCATAGTTACTATCGTTGTTGTTCGTCTATTTATATTTTGTTACATAAGTTAAAATTTCGCAATTAAAATTTATTTATAGTTATAAATCGAAAAATAGATTCATTGGTGAAGTACTTCTCCCCCGAGTTCCTAAGGCTCGCCTTCACTAAATATCCGCTGGTGGTTGCGATCTCGGTCACAGTCAGACCGATTCCTGAGATTTTCAGAGACCGATCGAGTCGCTGTCTTTCGCTTCGACCCCGAGCGAGATTGGGAAGGAGAATTTATTGCCGAAGATGTGGATGCGCGATGGGATTCAGTCATGGCGGCAAAAGTCTACGACCATTGTTTTGGCGAGCGATTCGCGCCCCAATACCAGCAAGGTCGCATGAGTGAGATTGCCGATATCTACGAGGCCGAAATCAGCGAGTGTCACGTTGAAATTCTCGCTCGTTTCCAAGTGCGGGCCAATTTAGTTGCCCCCCTGATTCAACAGGGACAGCTTTGGGGATTGCTTTGTCTTCACCAATGCCGCACTCCTCGAAACTGGTCCGACTCGGATCTCGAATTTGTCCGTCAAATTGCGGAAAACTTAGGTGTTGCCCTCGAACATATCGAACTGCTCGCGAGCGCGCGCACTCGGATGGAGCAGCAAAAAGCCCTCGCCGGGGTCATCGCCCGGATTCGAGCCTCCTTAGATCTCGATACCATTTTTCAAACCACCACGACCCAAGTGCGGCAACTGCTACAAGCCGATCGAGTGGGAGTCTTTCGCTTCGATCCGGGGCGAGATTGGGAAGGGGAATTTATTGCCGAAGATGTAGATGCTCGATGGGATTCGGCGATGGCGGCCAAAGGCTACGATCGCGGCTTTAGCGAGGGATTGGTGCCCCAATACCAGCAAGGTCGCATCAGTTCAATTGCCGATATCTACGATGCCGAACTAAGTGCATGTCACGTTGAAATTCTCGAGCGGTTCCAAGTGCGCGCCCATATCGTCGCTCCTTTAATTAAAGAGAGCCAACTGTGGGGATTGCTGTGCATTCACCAATGCCGCGCTCCCCGAAACTGGTCGAACTCGGATCTCGAATTTGTCCGTCAAATCGCGGAAAACTTGAGCGTGGCCCTCGAACATATCGAACTGCTCGCGAGCGCGCGCACTCGGATGGAGCAGCAAAAAGCCCTCGCGGGGGTCATTGGTCGAATTCGAGCGTCCTTAGATCTCGAGACCATTTTTCAAACGACAGCCACCCAAGTGCGGCAACTGCTGCAAGTCGATCGGGTGGGGGTGTTTCGCTTTTACCCGGAGCGAGATTGGGAAGGGGAATTTGTTGCCGAAGATGTCGACCCTCGCTGGGATTCGGCGATTGCCAAAACAGTTTACGACCACTGCTTTAGCGAGCGTTTCGCACCCCAATACCAACAAGGTCGGGTGAATGCGATTTCCGATATCTATCAAAGAGAATTGAGCGATTGTTATCTTGACATTCTCGCCCAATTTCAAGTGCGGGCGAATGTCGTTGCCCCCTTACTCAAAGGGGAGAGCCTATGGGGATTGTTATGCATCCATCAATGCGAGGGCCCTCGTTCTTGGCGCGGATCGGAGGTCGAGTTTATCCAACAAATCGCCGAGCAATTGGGGGTGGCACTTCAGCAAGCAGAGTATATCGATCGAGTTCGCCTTCAGTCGTCGGAATTGGTACAAGCTCAGGAACGCCAGAAAGCCGCAGAACGCCAAAAAGCGCTCTCGAAAACCATCGATCGCATCCGCCAGTCTTTGAAGATCGAAAGAATTTTTCAAACCTCCACCCAAGAAGTCCTGCAGATGATCGGGGTCGATCGAGTCGCGATCTATCGTTGCAGTGCCGATGGCAGTGGCAAATTTGTCGCGGAGTCGATGACAGAAGGCTGGAGAGCTGTGGTTGGAATGCAACCCCCCCTCGAAGATCTAGTGGGGTCTCAAACCCGAGACGGTGGGTTTGATGGCACGGAAGTTTTAACCATCCACGATCGCGATCGCCTCGAAGCAACAGAGGGTCACCAGCAACTCCTCGAAGAATTGGAAGCCAAGGCCTACGCGATCGCACCCATTTTTCAGGGTGAGAATCTGTGGGGACTCTTGGCAACCTATCAGAATACGACTTCCCGGACTTGGGAAACATCTGAAGTGAACTTGCTCGCTCAAATTGCCTCGCATTTGGGGGTGGCACTCCAGCAAGCCGAATACATCCAACGCACTCGGGAGCAATCGCTGCAACTGACCCGGGCCTCAGAGCTTCAGAAAGCCCTAGCGACCACTGTCGATAAAATTCGTCAGTCCCTCGATATTAAAGCAATTTTCGAGACCACCACCCAGGAAGTCCGACAGCTCCTCGGGGTGGAGCGCGTTGCCATCTATCGCTTCAATCCCGACTGGAGTGGCGGATTTGTCGCCGATTCGATCGTCGATGGTTGGACGGGTACGGCAACGGCTCAAAGCATACCCAACCCGATGGTTTGGGAACAAGCTCGGGAAGGACAGTATCCCCGCAACGAAACCTTCGTGCCGATTTTACAGGGGGAAAAACTGTGGGGTTTGCTCGTGGCTTACCAAAATTCTCAGCCCCGGTACTGGGACGATGAAGAAATCAACTTGCTCGCTCAAGTTGGAGTGCAATTGGGAGTGGCTTTACAGCAAGCGGAACTCCTCGAACAGACTCGTTCCCAAAAAGAGGAACTCACGAAAGCCCTTACGGAGTTGCAAGCCACTCAAGCTCAACTGATTCAAGGGGAAAAAATGGCGGGTTTGGGGCAGTTGGTGGCTGGGGTGGCTCACGAAATCAACAATCCGGTGAATTTTATCTTCGGTAACCTCTCCCATATGAGTCAGTACATTGACGATTTATTCGAGGCCCTCGAACTCTACCAACAATACTATCCACAGCCCGTTCCCGATCTGGGAGACCGCTTGCAGGAATTGGAGTTAGATTTTCTGGCGGCCGATTTACCTAAAGTTCTGGCTTCGATGAAACTCGGGGCCAATCGCATTCGGGATATCGTCCTCTCGTTGCGAACCTTTTCTCGCATTGACGAGGCTCAGATGAAACCGGTGGACGTGCATGAAGGGATTGAGAGTACGTTATTGATTTTGCAGTATCAGTTAAAAGATAAAGGGGATTTGAAGGCGATCGAGGTGGTCAAAGATTATGGCGAACTGCCCCTGGTGGAGTGCTATGCGGCACAGCTCAATCAGGTTTTGATGAATTTGTTGAGTAATGCGATCGATGCTCTCGAGGAGAAACGGCGGCAAACCGCTCGCATGTCCGTTGCCCCTCGGATTCAGATTGACACGGAGGTTCTGGGCGATCGCATCCGGATCGCGATTGCAGATAATGGCTCTGGGATACCCGAAACGGTGAGATCGCGGCTGTTCGATCCCTTTTTCACGACGAAGGAACCGGGCAAAGGTACGGGATTGGGACTCTCCATCAGCTACCAAATTATTGTCGAACATCACGGGGGGCAACTGCGATGCGAACCATTGAGGGATGGGGGTACGGAATTTATCGTGGAAATTCCGATTGCAGCCTCTTAGCCTCACAAAACTGGGGCGATCGAGGGCAAAATTATCGAGCGCGGTTATCATTTCAGGAGTAGTTCCCATGACTGAGGTCAGTGACTGATGGATAAAATCGAGCTTCCCAAAATCCCATCCGATCTTCACACTCAATTACCCCACACCCGAGACGAGCAAAATCCAAGAAACGATCGAAGTCACGATCGCACAACCCGCAGAGGTCGAAAACAAATTCCGAAAAGACCGCTCGAACCGTCACTCGATAAAGTGATTGGGAGATTTGCGCTCGAATCGATGGCGCGCCGCATTTCGATCGCCCTTGTCTCGATTGCGTTGAGTTTCGGGGGTTGGGCAATTCCCTTGGAATCGTCCGCACAATCGATTTTTTCTCCCACTCTGCCGCAATTTACCTTTGGCAGCCGCACCCTCAAACTCGGCTTGGCGGGAACGGATGTCTTGGAACTGCAACAACGCTTGCAACGATTCGGCTATAACGTTCCTGTTTCGGGTTTGTTCGACGAGAGTACGGAAGCGGCTGCGATCGCATTTCAGTTCGATCGCGGATTAATTGCCGATGGAGAGGTGGGTACCGAGACTCAGGATGCTTTGGGAGTCGCGACCAGTTCTGGGTTCAATACCGGTAACATCCGGGTTTTGCAACGCGGCGACAACGGCGATCGGGTTTTGCAACTTCAGCAATTACTTCAAAGTGCGGGCTTTCGCCCAGGTCCCCTCGACGGTTCCTTTGGCATCGAGACAGAAGCTGCGGTCATCGATTTCCAATTAGCCACTGGGTTATCGCCAACGGGGATTGTCGACGCACAGACGGAAGTCCTGTTGCAACAATCCTTTAACTCAAACGCGATCCAACCTTTTGTCCCCGGACAACTCGCACAGGAGTCGAACGTTTATGCGGTGGTCGTTCCCGTGCGCCAAAGCATTTATGCACCAGCCCTGTTACAAGGGATTCGCCAGTTTAGACCCGATGCCATTTTAGTCGAGAGTTTCGATCGCGGAGCTTATATTAATGCAGGCACTTTCCGGGATTGCGATCTCGCAGAAGATTTTGCCGAACAATTGCGCGATGGGGGATACGAAGCGAACGTGGCGTACTTCACCAATCGAGAGTTTTTTGCACGGGACGGACAAACTCCCTTCTCTTCTTACAGTTCCTACGGATTAACCTATCCTTCCCAAGGTCCTGTGGCGGTTCCCACCACTCCGTTACCTCGCAGGCGATAGCCGTGGGTCGGGATGTTCAACGGGTTAAAATCCGAGGGATTGCAACGTCGATTCCTGAGAAAAAGTTCTGGCAGCATGCGGTTTCTCGGTCTGAGAATGGAGAGTCTTATAACGGAGCAATCGCGCGCTGGCACGCCGGACAAACCGCATGAATTGTTAACTGGCAATCTAAGAGATGATAGCCTTCTTTGTTGGCAGTTTTCGAGCCAACTTTTAAAATTGAATCGCTTTTAAATTCAATCGTTTTATTGCATTTAACGCAAATTAAATGATGGTGATGGTGGGGATAGGGCTGATTAATTTCATAGTGCTTGTGGTCTTCTCCGAGTTCGAGTTCCCGCAGAATTCCCATGCGTGCCATCAATTTTAGGGTGCGATAAATTGTTGACAAACTAATCTTTTCGCCCATTTTTTGCAAGCGATTGTACAGATCTTCTGCACTTAAATGCTCTCCCTTGGGAAGGTCTTGAAAAATCTGCAGAATCGTTTCCCTCTGGGGAGTCATCCGCCAGCCTCGCTCGTTTAGCTCGGATTTTAGTGAGGCCGCAGTATACATAGACATAATAACTTTCTATATATTTCCCTATGTTTTATAAGATACAGACGATCGAGTATCTTTGTCAATAAGTCATCTTACTTGAGAATGATTTTAAATAAATCTTTCTCTTCCCGGCGACGATCGAATCGAGGGACGGGAACTGTTACAAACGTTACCGATTTTCGCGAGTACAATCATCGATGTAGCTTTACATTTTGTTGCATAACGGGAGCGATCGATCTCGACTTCGCAAAACCTTAACTTCGCAAAACCGTAGAATGTTCGTTCCACTCCCATTTTTGACCCATCGAGCTGGCAATGCCCCAACAAGCCCTCTGGATTCAAGGGGGTCATCCGTTCCTCGCTTCAGGAGAATCGAGATCGGAGATACTGAGGTGAAATCTGGCGGTCCTCGCCCAGATGAATTGCGCGATCGATTTCTCAAGCCGGCGAACTTCAATGTCGGTGAAATCGTCTATCGATCTAAGACAACGTCAGTTTTGGTTAAGCTACCTCGCCGGAATACCGACTCTGGGTGACGTTCGGGCGGCCGTCTTGCCTCTTAATGAGCGAAGCGACAACACTGGCTACATCTGGTTGCTGGGGAGCAAAGTACTCCATCCCCATTCCCCATTCCCCATTCCCCATTCCCCGCCCTCACCGGAAACAGTCTTATCCAAAACTGACGTTAAGACATGATGGGGTGCATTCATCGGGAATTGAGGAACGCCCGACAGAATTTTAGATTATCGACTTCAATAAAATGATGATGTATAAACCGTCTCAACTGCGATTTCAACTCATATTAACGATCGCGTTGGTGGGTATCGGCTTGTTCGATCGAACGCCGGCGATGGCGCGTGGGGTCTCGCGAACCCCCCCGCACCTAAGGGATTCAATGGCGTGGATGGAACCCGAATCCCCAGATACGGGCACCCCAGAAGGCGATCGCACCGTTGGCGGAACCCGTCCCGAAGCCACCTGCAAAGAAACAGACAAACCCCTGACGGCCCTATTTGCTAACAACGGTCGCGATTTTACCCTCTCGGAATATCCGACGTTTTTGTTCTACGTGCCCTACCCCCCCGAAGAGATCGGCACGATCGAATTTTTGCTGCTCGATCGCTCCGAACGCCGGACGATCTATCGCACGAACCTGCGGCTGAGCGATCGCCCCGGTATTATTCAAGTGAGTTTACCCGCGAATGCCGAAAATGCCCTTGAAGAAGGTGAAATCTACCGTTGGCGGCTGAATCTCGATTGCGTACCCGATCGCAGTGTCGATCCCGAACTCGTTCTCAATGGGTGGATTAAGCGAGTGGCGTTGGATGCGCCGGAAACGGAAGCCTCGGCAGCAGACCCCCTGGGGGAATACCAACTCTATCGAGATAATGGAATTTGGTACGACGCAATCGCCCATTTAGCTCAACTTTATTTCGCCAATCCCGACAATGGCTCGTTGAACCAGGCATGGCTCGAACTTTTGAACGAACTGGGTTTAGGGGTGGCAATCGGCGAACCCGGGGTGTCCTCGGAACTGGTATTGGGAAACGAGTCGATCCAGATTGGGGGACTTGGAGAGGGAAGACCGCGGCGCTCGTTGCCAAAGTAAGGTGAGTTCCGGTGTGGGGTGTGGGGGGTAGGGTGTAGGGCACTGGTGAACGGTTAAACTTGTGTGCCATTTGTCAAGGGGTGTCGGGTGTCAAATATTCCTCAGAACTCCCTCACCCGATCGGGTGAGGGAGCGATCCTTCCGTTGGGTGACAGTAAAATCCTTCGATTGGGTGATTTGTCTGTAAGGCATCTGACCTTAAACTGTAACCATAAAGCAATATCGATTTTCACCCAAGTCCTTAAAGCCCGACCTTCCAACGGTGGGGTTTTTTCTTGTATGTATAGCAGTTGCCACGTTGTAAGAAAACGTCAGTTTTGGATAAGACTGTTTCCGGTGAGGGCGGGGAATGGGGAATGGGGCATGAAAAAAATTTATTTCTTCGATTCGTGTCAATCAACCAGTCTGCGTTGCGCTATATTTCCCCAGTGCTCCCCCAACTCGGGTCCGATCGCATCGCGATCGCGATCGACGCTACCATCGATAAAGACATCGCTCGCGGGTGACTTATCGGGTGAACAGATGCCGGTCACGCCGGTACTGGGTCTGCGAGAGTGGCATCTGGGCTAGAACTAGAGACGATCGAAACGGCTTATGGCAGTGGATTTAAGAGAATTTTTTCGCGCAACTAATCCCAGCCGCACTTTGGCTGCGGATAGCGAAGAAGATCGCAAATTTTATATCGATTTTTCCTCGGTGCGGGGGGGACAAATCATCGAGGAGTTGAATCAAAATATTACCTTTTTTTCCCCAGACGAACCCACCTGCGAGTTATTTACCGGTCATATTGGCTGCGGTAAATCCACGGAGTTGCGCCGCCTCGCCGCAGAACTCGAAGAAGCCGGGTTTCACGTGGTCTATTTCGAGTCCTCCCAAGATCTGGAAATGGGAGATGTGGACGTGGGGGATATTTTGCTGGCGATCGCCCGTCGCGTCAGCGAAAGCGTCGAAGAACTCGACGATATCGAACTCGAAGAACCCCGAGGGTTGAAAAGTTTGCTGCGGGGTGCGGCCCGATTGCTGCAAACGGAAATCGATCTCTCCGCCGAAGCTACCGTCCCCGGTATCGGTCAAATCGCCGCGAGTACTGATGGTTCCTTTTCGGCTGAGGTGGGGGTGCCGGGGTTGGGTCAAGTGGCCGCTAGCGACTCCGACGGTGTCTCTGTGGTGGCGTTGGGAATTGGCCGGATTACCGCCAAAGCCAAAAATAGCCCCGAATCGCGATCGAAACTGCGGGAGTATCTCGAACCCCGCACCTCTAGCCTGATCGATGCGATTAACGAAGAACTCATCGAACCGGCTAAAGAGAAACTCAAGCAACACGGCAAAGAAGGATTGGTGGCGATCGTCGATAATCTCGATCGGGTCGAAAGCCGTCAGAAACCCTGGGGCCGCAGCCAGCCGGAGTATCTATTTGTCGATCGCGGCGAGCAGTTGTGCCAGCTCAACTGCCACGTTGTTTATACCATGCCCTTGTCGTTGCTGTTTTCCAACGACCTCAGCCGCCTCACCAGTCGCTTCGGGGTCGATCCCAAAGTGCTGCCGATGGTTCCCGTAGAAACCCGCGATGGCAGCGAATGCGCCGAAGGGATGGTCCTCATGCGACAGATGGCCCTGGCGCGCGCCTTTCCCGACGATACCGCCGAAGCGCGTTTGGCGCGCATCCCGGAAATTTTCGATCGACCCGAAACCCTCGATCGTTTGTGCCGCACTAGTGGGGGTCACGTGCGAGAATTTTTGCGATTGCTCAACGACTGGATTAAAAAAGACCGCAAGTTTCCCCTATCGGCGGAGGGGTTGGAGAAGGTGATTAAAGCCCGACGCAACCAGATGACCCTTGCCGTCAGCGACGATGAATGGGAGTTGTTGCGCCAAGTCAAACAGCGCAAACAAGTCACTGGAGATGAAGGGTACGAAGTCCTCATTCGCAGTATGTTCGTCTACGAGTACCGCGACAGCGAGGGATCTTGGTTCGATGTCAATCCTATTCTCGAGTCGGCCGGTCGGTTGGGATGAATGAACAATGAACAATCGTGTCGATCGACTGCCCGATCGCATTGTGAGAACGATCGCTCGATGGTGAGAGTGACGATCGCGCCGAACCGACTGTCCGATCGCTCGATCGCACTGAAATCGTCACGGGAGTAGGGATAAAACGATCGCGGTCGATTCAAGGGAGATTTTCGACGATAGAAGTATCCCACGCAACTCCCCCACGATGTACGCCATGATTTCTTGCTCTCAACCGGTCACTCTCGAACAAGCCATTCATCAAATTCTGGCGCTGGGCAAAATTTCTAAGATGGACCAGGACTTAATCTGGTCGATTGCCAAGAACGGGTTGAGCGATCGCGAACGCATGTTGATAACCCAATTGGGCAATGCGTTGCGTATGGGACGGCTGGCCGTGGTTTAGGGTAACGTTCTGTGTTGAGGAGAGGATGAAGCAACTGGGCAACGACTTTTGTCAAAGCCCAATCCCACTCGAAAGGATTCCCAATGGGTTCTATATCGGTTTCAGAAGCAGCTTTTCTTTTTTTCGGAATCTGAGGCAAAACGATACAAAACAATACAATACACACCGAAATTCGATCGCGGGCTACACGATGGAGTTGCGACGGAAGCGAGCCAGTCCGCAAGAATTATTCGTTCTCGAGCTAACATTCACGATCGCAATTTCACGTAAATTAGCGAAGGGAAGCCCCCATCTTTGAAGTGGGGGAGGAACCTACACCTGTAGGCACTCCCCATTTCCTCATCCACTCCACTCATCCCTCAAACTGCAAGTCGGCACCCGATAAAGTTAAAGTTGATGTGAAACCGGTGGGTAAAAGTGGGTCAACGGGGAATGTCCCATTTCCGCATCTGGGGCGCGAAATTGTCTCACGTCCCGATCGCAACCCAGAAGGCACGCCTCCTTTCCCTTGCCTCCCGAGTTTCCCCCACACCGATCGAAGCGGATTCGAGATCGGATACGTTCTTGCCATTGCGATGACAACTCCCGAGCATTTACCCGACAGCGTCCATGCATTTCCCAGCGGAACCGACGAACTGGAGGAACTCGCTTGGGCGATTTCTTCGGGTCTGGGGGAATTTTCATTGATTTTAGTTCGGTGTAATGTGGTTTCTTGGCAGGAGCAATTGGCATCCAGACTCCAGAAAATCTGCAATGTCGAGATTTTGTCCGTTGCCCTGGAACCGGAAACCACCCAACTTTACAAAAGGATTCAAGAGTGGGTGGGAAAGTCTCGCCACCAGGCTGGCAACCCCCAAGCGATTATCGTTTCGGGATTGGATGGGGTGCGAGATCTCGATGGGTTGCTCGCTCGGGCCAATCAAGTCCGGGAGGAGTTTCGCACCCATTTGCCTTTACCGATGGTGTGGTGGGTGAGCGATCGGATTTTGCAAAAGCTCAAACGCCTCGCCCCGGATCTCGAAAGCTGGACCATTGGCGTGGAATTTTCCCTCTCGACGGCGGCACTGCTCGAATGTATCGATCGCGCGGCAGATGAACTCTTCGCTCGACATTTAAAGGAGGGGGCCGGTCGATTTACGGGGAATGCCGCCCTGAATTTGAAAATGGGGGCGACGGGATCGTTACGCCAGGAACTGGATGCGGCCCGCCAAGAGTTGAAAAATCGCGGTGTCGTTCTGGATCTCGAACGCCAAGCCAGCCTTGACTTTCTCCTGGGGCCCGACCCGACGGATTCTATTGCCGAGTCTCTGACCCATTACGAGGGTAATGCGGCGTTGTGGGCGCAAAGTTCTAACTTAGAGCGTCAGGGGTTGGCGCAGTACTGTTTGGGGCTGTGGTGGCGCTCCTACGCCCTGCTCCATCGTGCCTATTACGAGCCGGCCTGTCAGTTGGCACTGGATTATTTTTGTCGATGCATTCAACTGTTCGATCGCGCCGGTCGGGAAGATTTGGTGGCGAATTTTATTAACGCTTGGGGGGATATTCTCGAACGACTTCAAGCGCGATCGGCTCTCGAAGCCGTTGCCGAACGAGCGGTGCAACTTCACCAAACTTATCCTAACCCGTTTCGGTTGGCTCGCGCCTATAGTTTTATTGCCGAAGCCGCCTTAGCCGCTCGCAATTGGCGCAAAGCCGAGGATGCAGTACAACGATCGCTTTCGATTTCCTTAAACGCGCCGGCAAATGCCCGCATTACCACTCAAGAAGAGTGGGTAAAATGGTTTAATCAAGGCTCGTATTTTTTTGCCTTAGCTCGGGCGCAAAAACATTTAGGACGACCTCGCAAAAGCTTGGAAAGTTTGGAAGCTGCACTCTCCAAAACATCCCCCAATCTCGAACCGGAACTCTACATTAAAATTCTCCAAGTCTTGCAAGAACAGTATTTTAGTTCCGGCGATTATTTACAGGCATTTAAGTTTAAATTAGAACGACGCTCGATCGAGCGGTCGTTAGGATTTCGAGCCTTTATCGGGGCGAGTCGATTGCGTCTGGAGTTGCCAATTTTTGAGACGAGTGCTTCCTCACTCTCTGGGGGCATTGTCCCCCAAGAAATTACCGCGTCGGGGCGACAACAAGATGTGAATCGGTTGATGGAACGGATCGGTCGCATCGATCGCAAACTCACGATTCTTTACGGTCAATCGGGGGTGGGTAAAAGTTCTCTGATTCAAGCGGGGCTAATCCCGACGTTAGAGCGAAAAACCGTGGGGACTCGGGATGTCGTTTGGGTGTTGCAGCAGGTCTATGCTGACTGGGTCAAAGAACTGGGAAAACGTTTGGCAAAAACAGATTCGGGTCCCATTAATTTGCTCGATCGTGCCGAGACGAGTTTGCCCCAATCGAAGAATTGGGGAGATTTAGATTCTCTCGATTTAATTTTAGAGTACTTACAAGATAATACCACAAACAATCGATTAAATGTTTTGATTTTCGACCAGTTTGAAGAGTTTTTCTTTACCCATCGAAACCTGAAGTCAAGATTGAAATTTTACCGCTTTCTCAGTCAATGTTTAGAGTTACCCTATACAAAAATTATTTTATCGATTCGGGAAGATGATTTGTATTATCTTTTAGAGTGCAATCGACTGCCAGACTTTGACGTTGTCAATCATAATATTTTAGACAAAAATATTCTCTACTATCTCGGAAACTTTTTACCCTCTGAAGCACGAGAAATTCTAGAAAGTTTAACCCGTCAAGCCCAATTTCCTGTAGAGACGGCGCTCATCGATAAACTGGTCGAAGACTTATCCCAAGAAATTGGAGAAGTGCGTCCCATCGAGTTACAAGTGGTGGGTTCTCAGCTACAAACCGAAAACATTAAAACCCTGCAAGCTTATCGAGAACAAGGTCCTAAAGAAAAGCTGGTCGAACGCTATTTAGCGGAGGTGATTGAAAATTGCGGGCAAGGGAACGAACGCATCGCCCATTTGGTTCTTTACCTACTCACCGATGAGAATAATCTTCGCCCCCTCAAAACCCGTCTCGAACTGGAAAAAGAGAGCAAAGTTTTCTCGGAAAATCTGAAGTCCGAAGTCCGTGCCGGTCAAATTGAGCTCGTATTAGATATTTTCGTGCGATCGGGTTTGGTACTGCTGCTGCCCTCCCAACCCACCGATCGCTACCAACTGGTTCACGACTACTTAGTGCCGGTGATTCGGGCAAAACGCTGGGCGGAAGTCTTTGTCGAACTCGAAGTCGAACGCCAAGAACGCCGGCGGGCGCAAAAACGCCTCAGTGGGGTCGCCAAAGGAACGGTGATGGGTTCGATCGTTGTCGCTTTGGTGATGGCCGGGTTAAGCATCGAAGCACGCCACGCCGCCCGACAAGCTCGCACCCAAGCCCGCCGGGTGGAAGTGGTGCAAGAACGACTGGTGGATTCTCTGAGTCAGTATTCTCTGGCTTTATCCGCCAACGCTCGAGAATTTGATGCTCTCTTGGAAGGATTGCACCTCGGACGAGAACTCATCCACTCTGGGTATTCTATCGCCCCCGCAACCCGCAAGCGAGTCGTCGAAGCCCTTCAGCAGTCGATTTACTGGGTTAAAGAACGCAACCGCCTCGACGGACACCAGGGGCAAATCAATAGTCTCGCCTTCAGTCCCGACGGCGGCATCCTCGCCAGTGGGAGTGGGGATAAAACCGCCAAGCTGTGGCGATCTTCGGGGGAACTCCTACAAACCCTCACCGGTCACGAGGGGGCTGTCACCCGCGTGGCTTTCAGTCCCGATGAAAATACGATTGCCACCGGCAGCTTGGATCGTACGGTGAAATTATGGGACTTAGAGGGCCGCGAACTGCAAACCCTGACCGGACATGGGGATGGGGTGACCGGCGTGGCTTTTAGTCCCAACGGTAAGATACTGGCGACGGGGAGTTTGGATGCGAGTATTAAACTCTGGCAGTTGGAGGAAGATTCGGTCTCCCTCCTGGGAACGATTCGCGGACACAACGCACGAGTCACCGATCTCGCCTTTAGCCCCGACGGCAAAACCCTCGCCAGTTCCAGTTACGACGGCACGGTCAAACTTTGGGATTTGCAAGGTCGCAATCGACAAACCCTTTCGAGACACGAAGGGGAAGTGACCAGCGTCGCTTTTAGTCCCAACGGCGAGTATGTTGCCACCGGAGGACGGGACAAAACCGTTCGTCTCTGGAGTCGAGGGGGTGAAGAACTGCGAGTCCTCAGCGGACATCAAGACTGGGTGAACGACGTTGCCTTCAGTCCGGATTCCCAGACCCTCGCCTCTGCGAGTTGGGATAAAACCATTGAGATGTGGGAATTGAAAGGGGATGTCTCGGCGGTTGAGATTCGCGAAGTGGAGACCCTCAGGGGACATCGCCATGGCGTCCGCAGCCTTGCTTTCAGTCCGGATTCTCATACCCTCGCTAGCGGCAGCGAGGTGGAAAGTATTAAGTTATGGAACCAGATTGACAATCGCCAGAAGGCATTTCAAGGACATGACAATGCCGTCACCAGTATCAGTTTCAGTCCGGCTTCGGGAGAGTGCGAGGGTCTGTTTGCCACTGCCAGTCACGATCGCACCATTCGCCTGTGGAACGATCGGGGGCAACTCGCACGGACAATTTGGGGACACGATGATGTGGTCACCAGCGTCAGTTTCAGTCCCGATGGGGACATTCTCACCAGTGGTAGTTGGGATGGCACGGCACAACTGTGGAATTGCGATGGCAGTGCGATTCTACCCCTCCTCGGACATACCAGCCACATCACTGATGTGAGTTTTAGCCCCGACGGACAAACCATTGCTACGGCCAGTAAGGATACGACGGTGAAGTTGTGGGACCGGACGGGAAATCTGCAGCAAACCCTGAACGGACATATCAGCCACGTCACGAGCGTGAATTTTAGTACGGACGGCAAAACCATCGCTACAGGGAGTTTGGATGGGACGGCGAAACTGTGGAATCTGGCGGGGAAAGAACTGCAAACTCTCGCCGGACACGATTCCGATGTCACCGATGTGAGTTTTAGCCCCGACGGACAAACCATCGCCACTGCCAGTCGCGATAAGACGGTGCAACTGTGGGATCGGGATGGGGAAGTGGTGCAAACGTTGCGGGGACATACGGCGACGGTGACGAGTGTGAGTTTCAGTCCCGATGGGGAAACGATTGCCACCGCCAGCCGCGATCGCACCGTTAAATTATGGAATCGACAGGGAGAAGAGTTGCGAACCTTCGATCGCCATCAAGATTGGGTGACCGACGTGCGATTTAGTTCCGACGGGAAATTTGTCATTTCGGTAGACTACTCGGGTCGGGTCATTTTCTGGCGAGATTTAAATTTAGGCTTGGAAGAACTGTTACAACGGGGTTGCGTTTGGATGAAGGATTATCTTCAGTACAATCGCAATCTTGATGAAACGGCTCGATCGGTGTGCGATGAGGAGTCAGTTTCAATGGACAATGAGGGAGTTTTTGATGAGAAATCCTAATCGTTGCCAGATTCTTGGATAGATTCAAGCATCAATTTTGGGTCAATTTCTCCACGAATTTACAAGGGTTACACCGGCGTGGTAGGATTTCATCAATTATCTAAACGTAGTTGGGTTAAAAACTGTAGCTACAAACTCCCTTCATCTAGCTGTAACTCTCATCGTTTCGTAGAATTCAGTGCATGAGTCCTCGAAAAGCGATTGCCTCCAAAACGCAAATTTTGCACTAAGCATTTTTACCGAGATTGACAAAGTTTTGCATAGACCCGTTCCTCGACGATCGAAAAGTTGGGTGGCGGGATTCTCCTCAAGTTGATGAGAAATCCTAATCGTTGCCAAATTCTTTGATAGATTCAAGCATCAATTTTAGGTCAATTTCTCAACGAGTTTACAAGGGTTATACCGGCATGATAGGATTTTGCCAATTATTTAAACGTAGTTGGGTTAAAAGTTGTAGCTATACGTATCCTTTATAGAGCTGTAACTCCTATAGTTTCGTTGAATCAAGCTTACTAGTCCTTAAAAAGCGATCGCCTCCAAAACGCAAATTTTTGACTAAGCATTTTTACTGGGATTGACAAAGCATCATATTGACCCGTCTCTCGAAGATTGAAAAGTTCGGTGGCGAGATTTCCCTCAAGTTGATGAGAAATCCTCATCATTGCCAAATTCTTGGATGGATTCGATCGCGCATTTCCGGTCAATTTTTCGACGAGTTTACAAGGGTTACACCGGCATGATAGGATTTTGCCAATTATTTAAACGTAGTTAGGTTAAAAGCTGTAGCTATACGTATCCTTCATCGAGCTGTAACTCCTATCGTTTCGTTGAATCAAGCCTATTAGTCCTCAAAAAGCGATCGCTTCCAAAAGCGAATTTTTGACTAAGCACTTTTACTGGGATTGACAAAGTATTGTATTGACCCATCTCTCTTTTTTGAATCCATATAAATAGCGTAAATAGCGCGACCTGCTGGTTTATTTACACGATTGAAAAAAAATCATAGGCGCGAAAATGAAAATTGCCATCAATTTTCGCCCTTGAAACCATCAAATTCCCCCTGTTCCCCGTTCCCCATTCCCCGTTCCCTCTTTTCCACCAGAAGTCTAATAAGTTTTTCTACTCCCCATTCCCCATTCCCTATTCCCTATTCCCCAATTTTCCACAAGCGATCGCTACATCGGCGGTAACTCCAACGGCAGCGGTCCGAGAAATCCCCGGCGATAATCGCTTAAGATTTGCCGTGCGGTGCGCTCCATATCTCCCTTATGACGGCGTTTCGAGAGTTCGTGGAGGTAACTTTCTCCCGTCATCGACTTCGGATCGATTTTGTAGCGCGATCGCCACAATTTTATTGGGATGCATTCCGGGGCGATCGCATCTAAATCGACGACCAACTCGATAAAAGCGTGGGCGACCCGCTGATTGTCGTAAGCGGCTTCCCCAATATCGTCGCAAATGGCTAGTTTTACCCCATCGTCTCGATTATCCAACCGCCAGGGCAAAATGCCCGGCGAATCGAGCAATTCCAACTCATCAGACATTCGCACCCAGCGCAGTTGGCGCGTTACCCCCGGAAACCGGGCGCTTTTGACCACTCGCCGTTTCAGCAACCGGTTGATGATGGCAGACTTCCCGACGTTGGGAAACCCAATCACCACCGCTCGCACCGGACGGGGAAGCATCCCTCGCTCTTTGCGCCGACGGTTCACCGCTTCTCCGGTGCTTCGAGCCGCTTTAGCCACTTCATCAATTCCCGTTCCCTGCTGACCGTTGGTAAAATGTGCCGTCTCCCCCCGCTTGGCAAACCATTCTTCCCAGCCTTGACGCACCTCCGGCAAAATCGAATCGATGCGATTGAGAATCAGCACCCGCGACTTCTCCCCAACCCATCCCGAGAGTTGGGGATGGTGGGTGGCAAGGGGAATGCGAGCATCTCGCACTTCAAGCACCACGTCAACTCGCTTGAGTTGTTCTTTGAGCTGCTTTTCAGCTTTGGCGATGTGACCGGGGTACCACTGGATGGGGTTCATGTTTTTGATGGGGTG
>NZ_JBRJXU010000127.1:0-2864 GCF_057467645.1 Zarconia sp. | reverse complement strand
GCTCCCCAGCAACCAGATGTAGCCAGTGCGATCGCTTCGCTCATCAAGAGGCTTGCCAACCGCCCGAATCTCACCCAGAGTCGGCATCCCGTCGACGTCGCGGTCGCAAAACTGACGTGATGGAGGTCTACCGAAAGGAAAATGGCTTTCACTCCCTCAGAAATCTCGAATGGCTGCTATGGGGTCACTGCGAGTAAGGATTTTTCTTCGATCGCCTTGTACAAAGCGGCTTCAAAAAGTTTTGCTTGCGTGGTCCACGTATTTTGAGTGGCGAGCGCATAAGCCGCATCGGACATGGATTGCCAATCCTCTGGAGATAGAGATAATGCCTGCACTAATCGGTTGGCCAGTGCCTCGTCATCTTCAACGGGAACGAGATATCCGTTGACACCATTCTCAATGATATCCATCGGTCCTCCGACTCGAGTCGAGACCACGGGGCATCGACAAGCCATTGCCTCTAGGGGAGGAAGATGGAAGCCTTCACTCCGACTTCCGCACAACCACACATCACAACGCGCGTAAATATCTTTGATTTTGTCTTGTTCGGGCTGTTTGATATATTCAGCACCTTCTGGGAGGGGATAATCGCCAGAAATATCGCAGGCCCCAAAAAGAATTAATTTGAGGTTCGGAAAGGTCTGCGTGGCTTTCGCGACTGCCTTCAAGGCAACATCACATCCCTTGTGGAATGCTGGCTTGTAAAGCATTCCCACGGTGGGAACATCTTGCTTGGTTCGCTTGGGAGCGTAGAATTGTTTGCCATCTACACTATTGAAGATGAGAGAGGTGTCTGAATCTCCGTATTCTTCTGCCATCAGATCGACCAGCCATTGAGAAATGGTGATTTTGTGAAAGGGCAATTGATAAGTGGCTTTTACCCTTTCTACAGGTTGACCTTGATGAGTTTCACATTGCTGAATAAAATAGACTTTCTTGCCTTTAGAAGCCGAGAGACGATCGATTTCTTCAGCGGTTTTCCACCAAGTGGCTACGATTACATCTGCATCGGGAACATCTAGGTCCGTTAAAGTCCGTTCTTTATCGAGAATGTGATGTGGAATCCCAGGGTCTATATTATCGAAGTGAGAGGCGGCTTGAGTGGATTGAATCAGACCTTTACCCTTCAAGAGCGAGCGAAGTTGCTGTTTGAGTTTCGGCTTGGCTTTAGGTCTCGAAATCAGCGACACTTCATGCCCTAACTGATGCAGGCGTTCTGCATAAATGGCCACCACGCGGACTCCACCAGAAAGATTGGCATTCTGAACAACAAAGGTAATTTTCATCAGAGACGGACTTTGGAGAATTTGTCTAGGGGTATATCAAAAAACAGAGTGCAGTACTTAGCTCGGTCAATTGAGAATTCAACCTTCTCGATGTCTATTCGATCGAGAAGGTAAAAGTTTGCAGAAAAAATCAACAATCCGCCGTCGATGAATACACAACACGAACGGATTCAGAGGTTTTAACTTTTAATTATTCCGAGCTTATGCTAACTCTTAAGTTTTATTGTCTAAAAGAAAGTATAGCGCTTCGCGCTCGTGTATTTAAACCATCGAAAAAATATTTTCCATTCCCCATTTCCCATTCCCCCTTTCTCGATCGCGAAATTTGTCATCAGACCCGTGCGAACGGCTATAAAATTGAGGATTGAGAGTTAAATCTGTAAAGTAGATTACAAACTTAATCCGATTCTGAAAAAGGAACAAAATTGGTCGAGTCTCTTCTCTCGTTTCGGGTTACAAGCTGAGTCGAGATGTGCTAGAGTCGCCCTCGGACAGGTTAACGAGCTGGGTCGAACTCTTCGAGTCACGAAGACGAACAATGAATGGTACTTTCACCCCGTATCGCCCATCAAAGGGATCTAAACCCTTGTTGTGGTGGTGTTTTTATTATTTTTATCGTTTCTGTTGCCACATCTAGATTGAAGGAAAACATTACCCGAATTTTTCTCAACGTATTGCGATTTGATTCGTGTCAGAGATCTAGTCGGTGCGAAATAGTCGAACACCACTCCATATGTGTTTTTACCACTTCCGTGTTAAACTGCATAGGGGGTTTGGGGTCAGGTTTTCTATAGCCTGTCTGAGTCCCGACTTTTCAGAATTCAAAATTCAAAATTTCCTCATGTTACGATCGAAGAAGATCGCGCTTCGGAGCTAACTAGGATGAGCTTGTTTGAAAAAGTTTCGGGTGTTCCCAGGCAAAATTCGGTGGCACTGAGTCCGGCGGAAGCATTTGCCGGTATTGCCTTAATCGCGGTGGCGGCAGACGGCTACCTCGCCGATGCAGAAGCCCAAGTTCTTAGCAGTACCTTGCGTCGGATGAATCTATTTCGATCGTACTCGGGAGATGTGATTCGAGGGATGCTCGATCGACTCTTGAGAATTTTACAGCAACAAGGTATTAAACTGTTATTCGATGCCGCCATTCAATCGTTACCGTCCGATTTATACGAAACAATTTTTGCGGTCGTGACGGATCTAGTCTTAGCAGATGGAGCGATTTCCTCTGAGGAAGAGCAACTCTTAAACGATCTATATCAAGCTCTGGAATTATCTGAAGAGATGGCGGTGAAAATTATTGATGTCATGCTGATTAAAAATCGCGGGTAATTCGAGCGATATTACTTGCGATTGTCAGGATTTAGCCACACCTGCCAATCGTCAAATCAACCCCCTGCACCTCTCCTGAGATGGGGAGAAGATGAAGGGTGTAGAGATTTATAGCAACCGCCAAGGCGGTTAGGACACTAAACGAAGGACATATTCGATCGCATCTCGTAAACAATTAAACTGATGGAGTTGTTTGCGGATACGACTTTTCAACCAAGACCAGCACTGTTCAATTTTGTTGAGGTCTGG
>NZ_JBRJXU010000126.1:0-12909 GCF_057467645.1 Zarconia sp. | reverse complement strand
GCGACTCCAGGCATCAAATTGACCGCCTTGAGCAGTGCCAATCACTTCTACCTTGTATTCCCCGGCCGGCAAGTTGCGGGTCACAGCAGTGTCGCTGTCGTAGTTCTGGGTAGGATCGATGTTGACAATGGTTGGGACACCCTCATCCGTCCCACAACTTTCTGGGTCAACAATTTTGCTCAAGCTGACCTGAACGAGCAGAACTCCGCCAACGGTATCGGGACCGTTGTTAATGAATATGAGTTGAGCTTCAGTGGTCTGACTCACTTCAATTTCGCGCTCGATGGTCGTGAGCTTTGAAGGCATAGGGAAAGTCTCATCGAAAAGATTTCCCAGTTTGACCGTATAGGTGTTCTTGGAGTTCTCGCGAGGGTGAGCGACATCAAACGAGAGCTTATAAGTTCCCGGTGTCAACACAAGGGTTTCCTTAGTGGCGATCGTTCCAATGCCCGGACTACCACTTAAATCGAGGTAAGTTCCGTGACCTGGAATGACAACATCTTTAGAAGAGGAGCCATCTGCCGCCTGACCGTGAACATCCACATTACCCGAAGTAACGTTCCAGCGAGCTAAAGACCGAGTGGCGTATTTTAAGGAGTCTTCTTCAAATTCATCTTCAAAGACGACAACTGGTTCGGCTAGAGTCCCATCACAAGTTGGAGTGGGGGTAACAACTGGTGTTTGAGCAGGGGGGCCAAACACTTCGACTTCTGCCAAGGAAAGATAGTTGGTTCCTGCTAGTTGTATGCGCACGTAGCGACCGGAACTTTTGACTCGAAACTCTTCTTTGACCCCGGCCGTTCCAGGAAACTTTTGGTTCCAGGTCGATTGTGCCAGAGCTTTCGATAAGTTTTGCTCCGTAGGAAAAGGCTCTGAAGCCACCATCACCGCAAAGTTACTCAGGCGCTCGCCGCAACAGTCGCTTCGGTTGTAGACACGAATGGTATCAATGTCATAAATGTCACCCAAGTCTACTTGCCACCATTCTTGTGGGTTGTTGGCAGTATGGGTCACACTGCCATTCTTCCAATAGCTTTCATAGACGATCCTGCCATCTACGGCTTTGACGCCATTATTACTTCCATAAGCGTTGCTCGATTGGGAAGTTGTTTTGTTGAGGGCAAGATTCGTCGGTGTTGCGGCTTGAGCCGTTGCTTCGGCGACTTTAAACTCAAAAGAGTCAAACGTAATTGCCCCTCGACCATTCGGATTGAGAGTCAATGAGATCTCAGAAGTATTCAAGCCAGTCCAAATAATTGAACCTTTACCAGAATCACCTTTGTTGCTAGTTGTCACAGATGCGATCGGCGAGCCAGTGGTAACGAGATCTCCCGTGACAGATGAAGGAGGAATGCTAAAGTTTGTCACATTCTCAAAATTCGCCAAATAAGAAACGTCGGCGGTGAAGGAAGAGATGGGCTGACTAAAATTGAAGGTGTATTTACCACCACTCTTATATCCAATGACATCTCGAGTGGAGGTAGAGCTAAATCTTTCCACACCATCTGTATTTAAGGTCACGACAATCCCATCAATCGTGACGGCATCATCCACACCATCATCAAAAAAGTCAAAGGTTCGAGATTTTAAGGATGAATCGGGTGAAGAGGTGGCAGCCAGAGCTAGATCGGGGGCGATCGTTACCGGCAAGACTGTTGAACTTATCAACAGCATCACCATCACAAAAGCCCTCAGGCTTGTTATCAAGTATTTCTTCATGTTTGATTTCCTAAGAGAATAGAAACTTGCGGAGGATGAGCAAGGGACGATTTTGTGTTGCCAGGGGTGATGTGTTACCTAACGAGCGACAAAACCGTTGCTTGCCGAAATCTCTTTGGGCGACCTGAATGCAACACCCATCGGGTGGGTGTTGCTAGATCGATTTCTCGGGTTGAGGCGATCGCCCCTCGACTCCGGTCGGGGGAACGGCGTGCCCCCCTGACCGGCAGGGATTGCTATGGGTTCATCGCGAATCCGAATCGATAAACCAGACTCGAACGAACGGGTATCTTAGCTGTCGGTGCGAGTCACCTTGAGAGAGACTCCACCACAATCGTTCTTGGGTTTTTTGCTATAGGTGTAGAACTTCACCTCATGTAACTTCACCTCTCCGGAATCCTTGAGTGTGAAGGTTTCCGCTGCGGGGCGATGAGCTAATGCCTCACCAGGATTGTCATAGACACCGGTTTTGGCGACTGTCACTTTGGCCTCCCCTCGGATTTTGTAAGCATGGTGCCACTCTTTGGAACAGGGACTGCTCCAGGCATCGTACTTTCCACCTTCAGCGGTTCCGCGCAGGGTGACGGTGTAGTCACCAGCCGGTAGGCTGCAAATCTCTGCGTGCTCTTTGTCCACATTTTTGGTCGCATCGAGATCCAGATCCACAGGCTTATTGATTCCGTTCCCTTCCACTCGCATCGAGACACCGCCAATGTAGTCGGGTGGGCTTTGGTGGTAGGTGTAGAATTTCACATCGGTCTGGTCAGTCAGTGTGAAGCTCGCAGATGGAACTCGGTTCGCCAGGGCTTCGGCGACAGAGTCATATTTAGTGGTATTCCCCTTTTTCTGCGCACCCGAGGAACCTATGCGACGGGAGTAATAAGTCCTCCACTTACAGCTACACTTGCTACTCCAGGCATTAAATTTTCCCCCGTCGGCGGTGCCAATCACTTCTACCTTGTATTCTCCAGCCGGCCAGTTGCGGACTAGAGGGGTCTTGCTGTTGTGGTTCTGGCTTGGATCGATGTCGACGATGAAAGAAGCCTCGAGGGTCTCAACGGTTAAGTCAAAGGTCGTTGAGGCCTTACCTTGACCATCACTGGCACTGACTTTAATTTTTAAAGTGCCGCCATCCTTATAACCCGGCGTGCCGGAGAAGGTGTGGGTCTTGGGATTAAAGGTTAACCAGCTTGGCAAAGGGGAATCATCGTCGAGGGTGGCCTTGAAGTCGAGTTTATTATTATCCCCATCGGGGTCGGTGAATGTACCGTCGGGTATGGCGAAGTTGAAGACTTCAGTTTCTTTGGCTTTTTGCCCATCGATAGTGCCCGCCACCGGTGGCTGAGGTTTAGGGGCAACAGACTCTCCCTTAATGGCTTTCACAAAGGCTGCGGCAAAATCAAATGCTTGACCCGGATCTATCTTGTTCGCCGTCTCAAACATCACGCTGTAATAACGTTTGATGGGACGATTTTGATCCTCGGATATAACCAACCAGCCGTATGGGGGGAGGATGGAACTGACATTTTGACCGTCATAGATAATCGGTCCAATATTGGGTTTTTTTGGTAGATCGGTCCTTGTTGTCCAGTCCAAGCCTTGACCCTGCAAGACGGTTAAAGCGTTAGGGTTAAAATCCTCAAGTACCCAGAAGCGATTGACATAAGACGTGCGACTGGGTGTTTGCTGCTGTTCCCACATCACAGCGTTATCGCCATGGTTGATGAGTGTAAAGACCAGGGAGTCTTCGGGAAAATCCTGCCAACCTGGGTAGTAGTATTCCAAGTCTTGTTGTATGAGGGAAACGCTATGGTAGGGGTATACTCCGAAAACGAGCAACTTTGGCAACTCCAGCATGAAATCTTGCCCAAACTGCCCTGGCGATTGTTCATCTATCAGATTGACGATTCTATTCGTCCTCTGACGCTCGAAAAATGCACGATGATACTCATATAAAGACCCCATATTGCCTTCAAAATAACCACTGCTAGAAGAAAGCTCTCGATCTCGAGTCTTCACGATTCCACGACGCTCCCGCTCCGATTTCTCCATGGATAATGGGTCGGGAATTAAGCTACCCAGAGCATCCGCATTTTTCTTGATATTGTCAAACGCTTGGTTAAAGGGTATCTCGCCAGCCATTGCCGGGGTTGGACTGATACTCCAGTAGGTGAATGCTAGCAGGAGCGATATCACCCATGCCAACATTCGTTTCATTCGTGTCATTAATTTGTGTTTCATTCTTTTTCTGTGTCAGTCAAGGACTTGCCGAAGATCGGCAACGTGTCATGTTGTGTTTGCCCGGAAACATCGCCCATTCAATAGCAACCGCCATAGCAATTCGGACTCATTTGAAGGGGGGCTTCGGGGGCAGAGGGGGAAAGATCGCGGGTGCATTACACAACTGTTGGATGTTGTCCGCGCCGTTCGTGGCGACGGCTATAAGTCGATCGGTTTGCTAATTCTCAACCTTGCCAATTACCTTCAAAAGCATTTTCAAAGGCTTATTTTTCGACATTGCAATATTTCCGACATTGAGTCGGTCGATCGGGTCGATTGCATTCGATTAATTACATGAGAACGTCGAGTTCATGAATGCAATAACAATGCAACAAAAACTTCGATTTTTCGCTCGGCAGAATCCGCAGGTTGCAACCGAAATCTATCGCCTTTCTAGATGTACTAGAAAAACGATATAAAGCGATTCCTCGCAACCCATTCAACAGCCAGAGCCAACCCAATTTACAGGAGTGGCAGACTGTCTTTTAAGGCAAACGAATTAAGCAAGGGAATTCGTGCAAACTTAAGATCGGGGCGATCGTTCCACGAACAATGTCTCTACAATCGAGGGACGATCTGTGTCTCGAATATCAAATTTTTTGATTCTCATCAGTATTGGAACGGTTGAAAAAGATCGTGAATTTAGAAACTCTGGAGATACTTCCATCGTATTCATGGTGAAGCCCAGATGGCAACAGAAAATCGATCGTTCTCGCGATTTATGAAAGCGGATAAAGTGAATGTCCCGTGCGGATCGTGCTCCAGACACCACCTTGCACTGGAGATCCCGGTAGCGGATCTGCCTTGCACGGGTCAAACTTCCAGAGTCGATAGCCGCCATTTTCGGGTACCCAATCGAGGATGTAGCCCCCTAGGGGAATCAGGACGTGACCTTTACGAATCGAACCCCAGGCACCACTTTGAACCGGCGATCCCGGTAGGGGATCGCGACTGCACGGATCGAAATTCCAAAGTCGATAGCTGCCATTTTCGGGTACCCAATCGAGGATGTAGTTCCCGATTGGAATCAGAGTATGTCCCGTGCGGATCGTGCTCCAAGTCCCACTTTGCACTGGAGATCCGGGTAGAGGATCGGATTTGCACGGATCGAAGTTCCAGAGTCGATAGCCACCAGTTTCGGGTACCCAATCGAGGATATAGCTTCCCAAGGGAATCAGGGTGTGTCCGGTACGGATCGAAGCCCAAGTGCCACTTTGCACGGCGGGATCGGGCAACGGATCGGCTTTGCACGGATCGAAATTCCAAAGTCGATAGCCGCCATTTTCGGCCACCCAATCGAGGATATAGCTTCCTAAGGGAATCAGGGTGTGACCCGTACGAATCGTATACCAGGCACCACTTTGCACCGCTGGGTCTGGCAACGGATCGGCTTTGCACGGATCGAACTGCCAAAGTCGATAGCCGCCATTTTCGGCCACCCAATCGAGTACGTAACCACTAATATTCGACATTTTAGCTCTCTAGTTTTTTCAAGAGCTGCGATGCTTTCTTTAAAGGCGATCGCAGCATCAATCTTGCTTGATGAGAATTACCTAGCTCGGACTTGGAAGTTTTTCCGATCCTTATCCTAGGTGATTCACCAAACACGAAAAGCTCGCTCTCTCTGGAATCTCAGAAAAAAGACGGTTTTGCGGGTCAATAACCCGCTTGTTTGTTAGGCAAGGATGCGATCCATTTTTGTCAAACCCGATCGATAATGCAGGTTATGACGCTAAAAATTTTTCTGGGAAAGAGACATCAGTCAACTCTCGCTCGGAAGGTCTCAAAACCCAAGTGAATTTTATCTCAATCCCTATTTAACCTAGACTTATCGATCTGTCTGGGTTTTAGGCAAAAATTCTGTCAGTTGTTTTCGAAGTTATACGACACCCAAATTCTAATGAAAGAACTTACGCATACATACAGAATTAGTGCGTTACTTATGCCCCTTTTTTTACAATACACCCGACTGAGGCAAAGCGAAAGTCTCATATAAATCGATTATCTCAAACGCGAGATGAAATGTCTTTCCAAAATTGGAAACGACCTTTCCGATTCTGGAAACTGCCTTTCCGATTTCGGAAACAACCCTCACATGCAGATCGCCAGGAGGATGTCGGACACTGGTATTGGTGAGCTGGGGGAGTGGGTGGGAGCAGGGGAAGCAAAACTCTTGAAATATTGTACGAGGCGTGATAAAGCGATTCTCCTGCAAGAGACGCTTCGCGAACGGAGCCATTGTGAAAAGCATGCCCTTTTCGCTCTTGGGTTTCGCCTCTTAACCCAACTGATACTGTCCAGACCTGTCGCGGGATTTCTGGTGACGTTCAACCCGCACCAGGGGTAGAAATACCGTAAACGTACTGCCTTCTCCCAGGGTCGATCGCACCGTTACTTTCCCTGCCATACCTTCCGTGAGGGTTTTAACGATCGACAAACCCAGTCCCGTACCTCCCGTCGCCCGAGATCGATCTTCGTCGCAGCGATAGAAACGCTCGAAAATTCGGCTTCGTAGAGCGAATATCGTAGCAATGACAGGATTTCAATCAAACCGTAACGCACAGTGTTGTTGGAATCAAAACCAATCTAAGGTGCGTTACGGTCAATTTAAAATGGTGGTTAATCGAGCAAAATTTGCTCGATATCGCGCACTTTACAACACTAACTATGCCTTAGGAGAGGCCGTTACACTCACTCTGACACAGGCAGCATCGGCACCATATCGGGAATCGTAAATGAAAGTCGCGTAAGGATAGCCGTCAGATTCAGCAGTTGTAAACACTGACTCACCCGGCTTGATGTCCTCGAAAACGGGTCCCAAGTTCTTATAGCCACCTGCAGTTGTATTTGGGTACTTGCTAAAGACAGCACCCATAACATCAGCTGATTTAGAAGCATCAGGATTATGATACTCCACTGAAACTACTTGGTTCGTATCAGTCGGAAGAGAAACTGAAGGCTCAGTGGCATACGGGCAGTATAAAAACGTTTCACTTGTCACAGCATGAGCTTGTGAAGAAAAACCGAAGAGCGTGGTGATGACGATCGCAAGGCTCATCAAACAGCTGAATGCACGTTTCATTCTTGTTACCTTTAGATAATTTAGTTGCGCAAGTCTTGTGGGAGATAGAGAAAGCAGAGTGCAGCGTCAGAGAATCAATTGGACAAGTGCATAGCTTCCGACTGTATCTCATCTGTTTCATACTAGAGATACTCGATCTCGAGGCAAACAGATTCGACAGTCGCCAGAGCTCGAGAGGTTTCGATCTCTGGTAACTGCTATATCACTACAAATTCCTGAAACACTTGTGAATTCTAGGGTTATACCAACTCGACCTAGAATTTTTTCTCTACTTAAGTGTTGATGCGAAAATTACCCTGATTTGGGTGAGTCAACTCACCCGCACTGTTAAATAGTATGCCAAAAGCCGGATGAAATGTCTTTCCAATATTGGCAACTTTATTTCCAATATCGGAAACGATTTTTTTTGCATTATATGTTAAAGGGTTTTGACCTTAATTGTTATTTTTGGGTTTTGCCGTTCTTAACTCAAGCGACAAAGTCTAAGGCTTTTTGCAAGATTTTTTAACAAATATTAAATTTAAGTTTTGTTAAAAGATAAAACCGATCGATTAACTAGAGCTGAAAGGAATTCAAGAGAAAAAAACACTTCATGCGACAACATGAAGTGCATTGTATAAAAACTCTATATTCTGAGGTTTATTTTTTACAATGCTTACTGTACATAGCTTTGCTGCGTTTGAGAGCTATGTCGTTATTTCTGCCGCACGGCAATAGAGCGATCTATTTTTGCTCTTGGGTTTCGCCTCTTAACCCAACTGATACTCTCGAGACCTGTCGCGGGATTTCTGGTGACGTTCAACCCGCACCAGGGGGAGAAACACCGTAAACGTACTGCCTTCTCCTGGGGTCGATCGCACCGTCACTTTCCCTGCCATACCTTCGGTGAGGGTTTTAACGATCGACAAACCCAATCCCGTACCCCCCGTTGCCCGAGATCGATCTTCGTCGCAGCGATAGAAACGCTCGAAAATTCGGGCTTGGTGATGCAGAGCAATTCCCGGGCCGCGATCGCTCACTTGGATTTTCGCCATCCCATCGTTTCCATCCAAACTCACCGTCACCGGTCGATCGACTTCGGAATATTTCACCGCATTGTCGATGAGGTTAATCATCACCTGTTTGAGGCGATCTCGATCGGCTTTGACGACGATCTCGTCGGTGGAATCTGCGATCGAAATCGAACGGTAACCTTGCTGTCGTGCCATGGCAACGACCTCGTCTGCAATATCGTTGAGAGAAAGCGGTTCGAGTTTAAAATGCAAATGTCCGCTATCGGCACGGGCGAGTTCGAGTAACTGTTCCAACAGGCGGATGGTGCGATCGGCTTCGGCAGAGGCAATGCCCAAAGCATCCCGCTGCATCTCCGTCAGATTGCTGCCCCGACGCAGGGTACTTTGTAGGTAACCCGAAACCAGAGTTAGCGGCGTTCGCAGTTCGTGGGAGACGTTGCCGACAAACTGTCGCTGCTGTTCCCAGGAAGCGGAGAGGCGATCGAGCATCGTATTGCAAGTTTGCGCCAGTTCCCGGACTTCCGTGGGGGCGCGATCGAGCATGAGCCGAGTGCGACCGAGATCTTCGGCAGAAATCGTTTCGGCGAGTCCAGAAAGCTGACGCAGGGGTTGAAGCGATCGCTGCACGTAGAAAGCAATTACCACCGTCATCGAGACGATCGCCAACAGACTGGCCGCACTCAAATTGCGAATCGTCCCCACGAACATCGACTGGTCTTCGGTGATATCCTGGGCGACGTAGAGTTGCCCCATATTCATCCCCTTCACATCGAGGGGCATACTGCACAGTAAATAGTAGCGATTGTTGATGTGGTACACCTGGGGAATCAGATGGTTTGCCGGCAAACGCATTAGCTGCTCCCGGGTATCGTCGCTGCGACCTTTGAGAGCCATCGATTGCGCTAAAATATCCCCCTGAAAATCGTCGATCCACAGGAGCAGATTGTCCGCGCTCAAACCATCGATCGCTGGCTGCAACCCTTCCATTGCCGACTGTCCGGCACTATAGCGTTCCACATCTTGAGGAAAACGCTCGACGATATAGCCCACGGTCTGTTTGTGAGTGAGCACCAGTAGATGTTGCATTTTCCAGCTCATCCACAGGGCAACGCTACTCATTGCCACTGCTGAAACAGTCGCAATACCAAAGGTTAGGCCCACCCGCAGCGAGCGCGGATCGAGCTGTCGGTGAACTTGGGTGAAGATTGGTCGCCAACGGTTGCGAAATGCCATGAATCGATCGGTTTGGAGATGGTGAATATATTTGCGAATACGATGACTGCTTTCGGTGCTTCAACTCGATCGGTCCAGACGGTAATCTCGAGAGATTTTTGCCGATTCAGTCTTTAGATACTCTTGGCTGGGCACCCAAAGTTAATTTAACAAAAAATTATGAGAACAACCTGATAAAGAGATGGGAGAATGAAGTGACAGAATCTTTCCCGATCGATTTGAAATCTTAATGCCAGCATCTTTGGATATCAATTGTAATACGGCATATTTTCTTCATCTCAATTTTATAATTGGCAGTCGCATTCTTCGGTCGAGTTTGAATATTTTTTTCAGGACAGATTGAGGTGTCTATAATGCTTCGAGGAAAATCTAAAAAAAATGCATCACATAAGATATAAAACTATTTATTTTAAAATCCCCAAAAAATGATAAAATTTTAATATTAAATTCTAAATTTTTCAGAAAATCAACTCCGCATTAAATTATTTTTTTTGCAAACTCGTATCCAGTTAAATTTCCTAAATTTACGCCCATTTCGGTTTTTTAGCTTGTTGACATCAGATGTAATTTTTCTGGCTCATACTTCTCCTTTTCGTACCTATCATGTCAGATTCTCTATTCGCCGATGCCACCCAAAGGCTCGATCTTGCCTTAAAACACGTCTCGATTTCTGAAGATGCGATCGAACGCCTGAAATATCCCAAAGCCAGTTTGAGAGTGTCCGTTCCCGTGCGAATGGATGACGGTTCCCTGCGCATTTTTCAAGGCTTTCGGGTGCGCCACGACGATACCCGAGGTCCGACGAAAGGGGGCATTCGCTACCATCCCAAGGTCTCGTTAGACGAAGTGCAATCTTTGGCATTTTGGATGACGTTTAAATGTGCGGCTTTGGGGCTTCCCTTTGGAGGGGCAAAAGGAGGAATCACCCTCAACCCCAAAGAACTCTCTCGCCTGGAACTCGAACGCCTCAGCCGGGGATATATCGATGCGATCGCCGATTTTATCGGCCCGAACGTGGATATTCCCGCACCGGATGTCTATACCAATCCGATGATTATGGGGTGGATGATGGATCGCTACAGCACCATTACCCGCCAATACTCTCCAGCAGTAGTGACGGGTAAACCCATCGAACTCGGGGGGAGTTTGGGACGGGATACGGCCACGGCCACGGGGGCATTTGCGGTGATTAATACGATAATGCCGAAATTCGATCGCCGTCCTCAAAATACCACCGTCGCCATTCAAGGCTTTGGCAATGCCGGATCGGTGCTGGCCGAACTGCTCTTTCACGCCGGATATCAAGTGGTCGCAGTGAGCGATTCCCAAGGAGCAATTTACGATCGCACCGGATTGGATATTCCCAGCATTCGCCGCTATCGCGAATCGAATCGAGAAATGCAAGCGGTTTACTGTCAAGGATCGGTATGTTCGATCGTCGAACGCAATCGATTAACCAATGCCGAACTCCTGGCACTCGATGTGGATATTTTAATTCCAGCCGCCCTGGAAAATCAGATTACCGACGCCAACGCCAACGACATTCAAGCTCGATTTATATTTGAGGTGGCCAACGGACCGGTAACCTCCAGTGCCGATCGAGTTTTAGACCAAAAAGGAATTTGGGTATTTCCCGATATTTTGGTCAATGCCGGTGGTGTGACGGTGAGCTATTTTGAGTGGGTGCAAAATCGCAGCGGCTGGTATTGGACGGCCGAAGAAGTCGATCGCCGCTTGCAAGAAAAAATGGTTGCAGAAACCGAAAAAATTTGGACTCTGTCGAAAGGGCGATCGATTTCCATGCGCACGGCAGCCTACGCCCACGCCCTCAAACGGTTAGGGGAAAGTATCGATGCCAAAGGAACGCGCAATTATTTCGGCAGGGATCTGTGAATGGACAATGGACAATTAACAATTGACAATTGACAATGGGTTCGTGGCGACGCTATATCCGCGGTCGGGCAAAGCATTTGGATTGATGAGGTTTCGTCGAGTGCAGAATTTATCGCCCAAATGCTTGTGCCCCTACATTGTCTCCCCCCTCTCCCTTATCTCCCATCGCAGCCAACGTGAACCAACCCTCGAATAAACTTCTGATTCAAATTCTGGTCGGGATCGCCCTCGGCACCTTAATCGGGGGATTTTTGCCCCCAGTGGGAAACTCGATCGTTTTTATCGGCGAGCTTTTTATTCGGGCATTGTTGATGCTGGTGGTGCCCCTGGTGATTACCTCAATGGTGGTGGGGGTGAGCAGTTTGGGAGACGTGCGGCAACTGGGGAGTTTGGGCGGCAAAACGATACTGTACTACCTAACGACGACGGCGATCGCCGTCACGATCGGTTTAGTTCTGGTGAACGTCATCCAACCGGGCTATGCGGAAACCGAAGCCGAACGGATTGCTCTGCGCGGGGGAGAACAACTCGACGTTCCCTATCGAGTGGATGGAAAGACCGTGACCCTTGAATCTGGCTCCTTCGGACGCACTTACGACGATCGCTACACGGTATTTTTAGTCGATCGCAATTCGGGGGTGCGAGGAACCATCGAATCGAGTCCCAAAGACTCCAACAACCGCTTGCGGATTGAAGCTTGGACGGACGCGAACGGCATGCCGGTGATTCCTCCCCCATCCGGTACGGGGGTGCGGGTAGATTTGGGCATTGCCGAGCGTATGCAGGGTAAAGATCGATCGATACCCGAAGTCCTTGAGGAAGTGGCCCTGGGTTTGATACCGCGAAATCTTTTCGCATCCATGGCCAATAACGAAGTCTTACCCCTGATCGTCATCTCCCTGATTTTCGGCGGCGTACTCACCACCCTGGGCAAACAAGGTCGGCTGCTGATTAGAACCTTCGAGGCCCTCAACGAAGCCATCATGGTGATGGTGAATCTATTGATGCGAGCGGCCCCCGTCGGCATCGGGGCGTTGATTGCCGGACGCTTGGGCATGGCGGGGGGGTTTGCCGGTTTTTTGCCGGAACTGATTCGGGTGAGCAAGTATACGGGAACGGTGGTTGTCGCCTTGGCAATCCACAGTTGCATCGTACTGCCCATCGTCCTCTATTTTTTTGGCAAGCAATTGGTGAAGCCTTACGCTGCGGGAATGGCACCAGCTCTAACCACGGCGTTTTCCACGGCTTCGAGTTCGGCTACCCTGCCGGTGACTCTCGAATGCGTCACGGAAAAAAACTTTATTTCCGAACGGACGGCGAGTTTCGTTCTTCCTTTGGGGGCGACGATTAATATGGATGGAACCGCGCTCTACGAAGCGGTGGCCGCCGTTTTTATCGCCCAAATCTACGGCATCGAACTCAGTTTCGTGCAAATGACGATCGTGTTTCTCACCTCCACCCTGGCGGCAATCGGGGCAGCTGGGATACCCGAAGCGGGGTTGGTGACGATGGCGATCGTTCTGCGGGCGGTGGATCTGCCCATTGAGGGGATTTCTCTAATTTTAATCGTAGATTGGTTCCTCGATCGCTGTCGCACCACCGTTAATGTTTGGGGAGATGCGATCGGTGCGGCAGTGGTGGATTGGATGGTTACGAAAGAGAAGTAGTTGGAGACAAGGGGACAAGGGG
>NZ_JBRJXU010000125.1:0-58055 GCF_057467645.1 Zarconia sp. | reverse complement strand
TCTTTTTTTGATGTCCATAATAACAGACTTGAAGATCAAATAGATCAAAGATTGAACTGGTTTTAAGTACTTTCTAAAAGAGAAATTTAAACTATTGTAATTATTTTTGAAAAATAATATTTTTTCTCCTTAAATATTTTAAATATTTAAGATAAATAGCCGTGATAAAATTCATCAAGAAATATATTTAAAAGATGATTTTTTAAATTACTTCTATAAACTATGAGATATATAGAAAATACTCAATGAGGTAACTGAACGATGCCAATATTATCTTCTGAAAGTTCTTTAGCAAAAGAAAAGTGCGAGCCGGCAAATAAGCTGAAAGAAGAAGGTCGGATCGAAGAAGCGCTCCCTATTTACTTAGAAGTAATTGAGTCTGTACCTAATTACGTACCTGCTCTATTTCAACTTGCAATAATCTATGAAACCCAAGAAGAATGGGATCGAGTGGCGAGCTATGCTCAGCAAATTATCGCCCATCGACCGGATAACGCAAGAACATACTTGAGACTTGCTAAAGCACGTCAAGAGCTTGGGGAAATCGAAGGGGCGATCGCCGCTTACAAAAAAGCGATCGAACTTCAACCCGAACAGCCTGCTGGAGTTTATATCGCTTTCGCAAATGCCCTGAGCGTACAAGACGAGCGGCAAGAAACTGTTGAAGCATATCGCAAGGCGATCGAACTCAAGCCAAATATGTCGCCCAGTGTTTACATGAAATTGGGTAATCTTCTGCAAAAGCAGGGTCAGTTAGCGGAGGCTGCAACTTTTTACCAACAAGCTTTGAGTGCTCAACCGGAAGATGTCCAACCCGAAGCTCGCGCCCACCTCTACTCTAAGTTAGGAGCTGTCACACTCGAACAAGGTCAGCTCGATGAAGCGATCTCGAACTACCAACAGGCTTTAGGCTCGAACCCAAATTTGATAGGAGCTTATAAAGGCTTAGGTGATGCCTACCAGCAAAAGGGTGCATATGATGATGCGATCGGTTGCTATCAAAAAGCCAACGAACTCAAGCCAGATAGCCCTTGGGTAAATCGTGCTCTTGGAGATGTGATGTTGCGCCAAGGTCGGGATGCTGAAGCTCTCGATTGCTATCGAAAAGCCATTTCAATGTAACTTTCAATGTAACTCTCGAGATTGGAGGGCGAGCAGTTATTCGGGCGGGAATTGAACGCTTACACTTCATCACTGCCCGCCCTTCCTGAGTTATGCTCGATTTTCACGAAACCGGCGATAAACCCACCCGCTCTAAAACCCCCATCGGACCGATCGCTTTCAATCGTTGCAAATCTTCCCGATTTCGCACCAATAGCGCACCGGCAAACCCCAGGGAATTAATCGAAATCGACTCGAAACATTCCGCAGTGCGGGGAACGACGAGCATCCAATCCCGTGTGGCTAAAAAGTTGTAGGCTTGCGGAGGTCGCTCTTGAGTTGTGTCCGATCCCACCGCTTCTAAGAGAGTACGATAGCACTTGAGGGTTGCCTCTGCTGCGGCTTCGGGAGATGCGATCGCCCGATCGAGTTTTCCAACACCATGGACGAACTTAAACGCCGGCACTCTCCCCACAGACCCCTCAAACTGAGCGTCGGCGATCGCATCCGCAATGGGAATTGGCGGTTCGTCGGGCATCATCGGCAAGGGAATCAGTTGCAGGTGCTTGTGGCGCTGACTCGCTCCGGCTAGGGTTCCGCCATTATAAAATGCCAAACCCTCCACTTGCGCCAAACAAGCGTGCATGGCGACAAAATCCGATCGCGTCAGCCAGGTATCCTGTTCCTCAAAAGCGCGGGTAACAATCAGTAGGTGATGGTCAACGACGTTAAATTTATTTAACAGTCCGACGTGGGTATCGGAAATATCGGCAACGAATAAATCCTCGTCATAGGGTAAAAACGGATTGAACTCTTTACCCGAGGCTGCGGTTTTTTGGTTCTGTTCTTTTTTGGCTTTAGCTTTGCGATCGAGATTGGCCAAAATTCGCACCAAAAACCGAATCCCCTCCTCTTCCACAAACTCGTATTCCGTGGCAATGGGTTGCAGGGCACCGCAACGAAGACCATGCTGGCTGCGATCGCGTATTTGTTTCCAAAGCGTTCCCGGTTCTAGCAGTAATTTTGCCGGTGAAGATGTGGGATCGGACATGATTTCGATAGTTATCGTTTTAAAAACTTGGGGCGCTTCAGGAGCAGAGGGAAAGTGAATTAGACAATTGACAATCGATCGTGATGGAGATCGAAAGCCTAACACCCCACACCCGATTTCCTTCTCCGTGTCGCCGCGTCCCCGAGTCCCCCCGTCCCCGCGTCTCCCCATCTCCCTAAACGACAGTGGGTTCGGATTCGGAAACGGCCCGAACCCCAACAGACTCCGATTCCTCAATTTCGGGGCTGCCATTGGGAAGCCAACCCAGAAACGGTAGCGGTGCGAGGGTAGTGAGGTTGGTAATCAGAACCAGCAGCCAGAGATTCTCGAAATTCGTCGGCGTAATCGCCATCCAATGCATCAGTAGCGCCCCAAATTCGTGGGAAACTACCCCAGCTAAATTCGTCACCGACATCAGCAAGGCAAACAGCGTCGCCTCTACCCCCTTCGGACACAGACGTGCCGCCAGGACGAGAACCGGCATAAAGGCAATTTGTCCCATCACCGTTAGCACTAGGCTATCACCCAAACTGAACCAGCGATCGTCAATTCCGATCGCCCGATTGGCATGAGTCACCAGCAGCAACGTCGTCATTCCCAAGATTGCCGAGAGAACCGTAGACCCGGCGAAAATGGTGCGAAAGGGAACGGTTTTGAAGAAACGCTGAAATAGAAACACGCCAACCAACGCAGCGATACTGGTTACCAGGCGCACTCGCCCTAAGAACTCTGGCGGAAATCCTAATTCATTGGTAGTGAAGAAGAAAAAGGCCGAATCTGCCGTTGGCGTGGCTTGCCAAATGAAGATAAATGCCGTCGGCAGCCAGATGGATTTTTGGGAAATGGCTGCTTTGAGTTGCCGGATTTGATGGGTAACGGCGCCGAAATTCGATCGCTCTCGAACGGGTTCTTCTGCGATCGCCCACGCTGTTGCAGAAATTAGTAAGGGGAAAGATGCGGTAATTAGAAAGACCGTTTGGTTGCTGAAATGTTCCAGGAGAAAACCGCTCAAATAAGCCGTCAGCAAGCCCCCAAACGCAGAGGTTCCCCAGCACAAAGATTGAAGAGACCCGGCATCGGCTTGGGATTCTTTTTGCGCCCGTTCTACCACCAACGAGTCTACGATGACATCGCTCACTGCCACCGATAGAGAACTCAGGGCGATCGCAGCAGTCGCCATCCAAGCGGTGCGAACCACAGAACCGAGAGCAATCCAGGATGCTGCCCCCAGAATCCCCGAGAGAATCAAATAGGGACGGCGACGATAGCCTAAAATTGGCAAACCGTCGGAAATAAAACCCAATAGCGGCTTAACGATCCACGGCAAGGCAACAATTCCCATCATTGCCGACACTTGCGCCGGAGTTAGCCCCAAATCGTCTTTGAGGAAAAAGCTAACGGCTAAACGCGCCAACCCCAAAATGCCTTGCACGAAGTACACCAGCATAATGGCAACCAGTTCCGGGGTGGGTTCGCGCCCGAATAGGAGTTTGTCGGTGGCAATCTGTTTGAGTTTGGTCAGAGCAGTGGGGGAAACGAGCATTCGATCGCCAAAGGTAAAGAAATATTTCTTTACCGATCATATCGGTTCTGAGCGTCGATCTCGCTATACCGAGACTCTGCCCGATCGCCAAAGAGCGCGTCCGTGCTATGTATCGCTCGATCGAACATCCTCACGCAATTCTCGAACCCGATCGATGCTCAACCCCGTCGTTCGAGCGATGGTTTCATCATCAAGTCGATCGAGTAAGTTTCGGGCGATGGCAAGTTTTTCTTCCTCTCGTCCCTCTTCGAGTCCTTGTTTTAGTCTTAATTTTTAAGGTTTGGGATTAATATTGTTTTTTGTACTACAAATACATATGGCTACGCCATAAAATCAAGATTACCATAGCGCGAAACCCCTGTAAATTCGTCATTTAAATGACTCTATTCTCAATAACGAGAAAAAAAAAGTGCCTTCAAAACGGAATGCGATCGCCCTCGCGACGAGAGTCAATACATTGAAAGGTTAGAGTGAAAAAAACGAGCAGTATCAAATGAGGCGCGATCGTGAAATTGGGGCATCGACTGAGGCATCAACTCGAAAACTGGCTAGAAACCCATTGGGTTAAACCCGCCTATGCCGGGGGTTTGCTGCTGTTTCTGTCGATTTTCTTTTTTGGGGCGGCGACCAACACCATGGCGGGGTGGCTGTACGTGATTAGTGGGGCGAGTTTTGCCCTGATTGGCGTGGCGATCGTGTTACCCCCGCGATCGCTGCGTCAGCTCGAAATCCACCGTCGTCCCGTCGCCCCCATCAGCGCTGGAGACGAACTCACCCTGGAGTTAGAAATTGCCAATCCCCACCCCCAACCGAAAACCCTGCTGCAAGTGCGGGATATCCTCCCCTTGAAATTAGGCGAACCGACGGCCGAAACCATCGAAATGATTCCTAGCCATGGCAAGCACAAGTGGACGTACTACCAACCTGCCGCCAAGCGGGGAGTTTACCATTGGGAGGAAGTGCAGTTGCGAACCGCTGCCCCCCTGGGGTTGTTTTGGTGTCGCCGCCACCGCCAAGTGCCCACCAAAGCGATCGTCTATCCGCAGGTTTTACCCCTGAGTCGCTGTCCCCTCATCGATGAAATCGGCACCGAACACCATCGATCGTCTCAAGATCGCGATCGCCAGTCACAAATGGCGACAGAAGGCTTAACGCGGGCATTACGTCCCTATCGTTCGGGAGACCCCATTCGGTTGATTCACTGGCGAACCAGCGCCCGTTACGGGGATTTGCGGGTGCGGGAATTGGAAGTCTTTACCAGTGGCTGGGATGTTGTCGTCGCCCTCGACAATACGACGAGTTGGGAAGCGGATAACTTCGAGGAAGCGGCGATCGCGGCAGCATCTCTCTATTTTTATGCCAGTCAGCGCCAGCTGAACGTTCGGTTTTGGAGTGCGACGACGGGGTTGCTGCAAGGACATCAAGTGGTACTCGAAGCCTTGGCTGGGGTCTCTTGCGGCGAAACCGATGCCACCGCCAGCGTTCCGAGCGCCCCCTCGATTTGGCTGACGCAAAATCTCGATACCATTGGCACGTTACCTTCTGGAAGTCGCTGGCTGCTGTGGCAACTCCCGAAGAATACCTCCCGTTCCCAGACCCCAAGGAATTATAATTTTCCTGGGATAATTGTCGATGGCGAACGTCCGTTGCAGACCCAACTTCAATCGCGGGTGTAGGCTAGGGCTTGAGACTGGGGACTGACAGAAGCGGGTTCTTAACAGGTTACAATTTCTTCAATTCAGTCATCGCGATCGATTTCAACTCAATTTTATGCTGTCCGTTGGCATTCGCGATCGAATCATTACGCCACATCCAACTTTTTCTGGAGTTTCCCATTGAGTTGAACCGACTGAGTTCAAGATTCCCTGTCCTCTGTTGAGGATTTTGAGGCATCTAGTTGCATATCTCGTTCGTTTGAACAATTATCCTGGTAATCTCTATGACCGATCGATCGGAATCTACAGAATTCTTGCCCGATGCGTTTTGGCAAGGAGTTGAAGAATTTAACCAACATCAGTTCTATGCCTGTCACGATACTTTAGAAGCAATTTGGCTCGAATCTTGCGACCCCCAAAAAACATTTTATCAAGGGGTTTTGCAAATTGCCGTCGCTTGCTATCACCTGAGCAATCATAACTGGAAAGGAACGCTCATGTTGTTGGGGGAGGGCATTCGGCGATTGCGAAAGTACGAACCGGAGTATGGGGGGATTTATGTAGATCGGTTAGTCGATCGCAGCGTAGAGATGCTGAGTATTTTGCAACAGGCGGGAGAAGAAAATGTTGCCGATTTAGCCAGTCAGTTTGGTTTAGAAGATGGACAGTATATTCAGGAAAAAAGTTCCCGAACATTACCGAAAATCGAAAAAATATAAGAGAGGCTGGGATTTGATTGTAGAAAAAATACGAGCCATGGATATCGGTGGGTTATTCAAGATCGAAGTCTTGAAGTTCGCAATCAAAAAAAGCAGAACTCTGATGAGTTAGCTAAATGTAAAAAGGCATCTGGGAGGGCAACGAAATTCGAATTTATTTGATAGGATATATGACATATCCTTTAAACTGTTATCCCTCTTGTTTGGCAACCCATTATGATGTCCCCAGATCGATTTTCTAACTGGCTGGCACGGCGTTTTGGATCGATCGCCCTTTTACCGGTAGCAGTCGTCGCGGCACTGGCAACCCCCACTCAATCTCAAGTGAGTTCGGGAAGCGCACTCGAAGTGATTGCCGATATTCAAGAAGCCGACGCGAGGACTGGAATCGTCACGGCGCGGGGAAACGTGCAAATCAACTATCCCGCCCGAGACCTGCAAGCGACCTCCGATCAAGCGCAGTATTTCAGTAACGAACGTCGCCTCGTCCTTACGGGAAACGTTTACATTTTGCAAGAGGGGAATAGCATTCGCGGCGAAACCATCGTCTACCAAATCGATCGAGGGCTGTTCGTGGCGCAACCGAAACCCAATCGCCAAGTCGAATCAATTTATTTGATTCCCGAAGGTACAGAAGCGCCGAAACCTTCTCCTCCCGCCCTGCCTCCGGTTCAACCTTAATGTTGCCCTCATTTTGTTGGCATCGATCGAACGGCAACGAATGGTTTGCCGTGGGTGTATTTGGAGTGAGTGGTGAGAATTTACCTGGAGAACGTCCATAAATCTTATAACAAGCGAGCGGTTGTCAATCGCGTCAACTTATCCGTTTCCCAAGGTGAGGTGGTGGGATTGCTCGGGCCTAACGGTGCCGGGAAAACGACGACGTTTAGTATTGTCACCGGTTTGGTAAAACCCGATCGCGGACGAGTTTGGCTCAACGAGAAAGAAATCACCCATTTGCCGATGCACAAGCGATCGCATATGGGGATTGGGTATCTGGCACAAGATCCGAGTATCTTTCGCAACCTCAGCATTCGCGAGAACCTGTTGCTGGTTCTCGAACAAACGGGAGTCCCTTACCGCCAAAGAGGGAAACGCCTCCAGGAACTCTTGGGGGAATTTCACCTCGAAAAAGTGGCATTGACGTTAGGCACTCAGGTTTCCGGGGGAGAACGACGACGGGCGGAGTTGGCACGTTCTTTGGTGGTGGGGCGGGGAGAACCGCTATTTTTACTCCTCGACGAACCGTTTTCGGGCATCGACCCCATCGTCGTAGCGGAAATTCAGCAGTTTGTTGCCAAATTGCGCGATCGGGGGATGGGCATTTTAATTACCGATCACAACGTCCGCGAAACCCTTGAAATTACCGATCGCGCCTACATTATGCGAGACGGGGAAATCTTGGCCTCGGGTAGTCCCGAAGAACTTTACGACAATCCCTTGGTACGGCAATATTACCTCGGTCAGAAATTTCAGCGGTAATTGAAGAGGAGTTCGATCGCGGTAAGCCGTCAGATCTGAGGATTCGGCTATTCGCAAAACCTTGCGACTTAGGGATCTGCGGGAAAATAATATACCCATCGTAGGGGGAATGCGGCCGTTAACCCCTACAGCAAGTCGTTGGCAAGCTGGTCTCTTATTTTTTGGCAAGTCCCTTATCCCTTGTGGCTCGATCGGATGTCCCCGTGTCAGCGAAATACAGCTATTCTTGAACCTTACCGGGGTCTTTCTCCCCCTGCCCCCGAAGCCCCCGAAGCTTCCGAAGCGATCGAGATTTAACCGAACTCGCACTGGCGCATCCCCTCCGACCGCGCGCCATGATACAATCGAGCGTTGGCTCCACAGCTACGTTAGTTTGTTGTCTAGGCGAGAAGTCACCCTATGATCCGCGAAATCTTTATGCCAGCCCTAAGTTCCACCATGACCGAGGGAAAAATCACCTCTTGGACGAAATCACCGGGGGATAAGGTGGAAAAAGGGGAAACCGTGGTCGTTGTCGAATCCGATAAAGCCGATATGGACGTAGAATCCTTCTACGAAGGCTACCTGGCAACAATCGTTGTGGATGAAGGTGATATTGCCCCTGTCGGCGGAACCATTGCCCTGCTGGCTGAAACGGAAGCAGAAATCGAAACGGCCAAGGAACAAGCTGCCGCTGCCGCCTCAACTGCCACCACGGCTGCCCCACCGGAACCCGTCGCCGCCGCCCCAGAACCTTCCCAGAACGGGCAAACCCAAACTCCCAGCAGCGATCGCATCATCGCCTCTCCCCGCGCCCGCAAACTGGCCAAACAACTGAAAGTCGAGCTAAGTACCCTCAAAGGCAGCGGCCCCTACGGTCGGATCGTGGCTGAGGATGTGAGTGCTGCTGCCGGTCAGCCCGCCCCCGCCAAGCCCACAGCCGCCGTTATTCCCGCCCCCACCGCTGCACCGGTTACCACTGCCGTTGCCCCGCCTCCCGCACCGCCCGCCCCGGTACAGCCCGGTCAGGTCGCCGCGATGAACACCTTCCAACAAGCGGTGGTGCGGAATATGGTTGCCAGCTTGCAAGTGCCAGTGTTCCGCGTCGGCTACACCATCACCACCGATAACCTGGACGCACTCTACAAGCAAATTAAGTCCAAGGGCGTGACGATGACGGCAATCCTGGCTAAAGCCGTGGCGATGACCCTCCAGAAGCACCCGTTGGTGAATGCCAGCTATGTGGACAATGGAATTAACTACCCCAGCAGCATCAATATTGCCGTGGCGGTGGCGATGCCCGATGGCGGTTTGATTACCCCGGTGTTGAAGCAAGCCGACCAAATGGATATTTACTCCCTGTCTCGGACTTGGAAGGATTTAGTGGCCCGTGCCCGTTCCAAGCAGTTGCAGCCCGACGAATATAACAGTGGCACGTTTACCCTGTCGAATTTGGGAATGTTCGGGGTCGATCGCTTCGATGCGATTTTACCACCGGGTCAGGGTTCGATTTTGGCTATCGGTGCCTCCCGTCCCCAGGTGGTGGCGAACGAGGATGGAATGCTCGGCGTTCGGCGGCAGATGCAGGTGAATATCACCAGCGACCACCGGATTATCTACGGTGCCGATGCGGCGGGATTCCTGAAGGATTTGGCGGCGTTAATTGAAACGAATCCTCAGTCTCTGACGCTGTAAAGTTTTAAGGTTGGATTGGCTTTCTCAATGGTTCGTACTCCATTGGTTTGACCGGTCAATGCCCTAAGATTTTGGCAAAACCCGGATTTGGGGGGTCTCCCCCCAATCCCCCCGATGGGTGGCGTTGCGCCGCCCCCATCCCTCCGCGCACAAGAGTGAGTCTGGTTGAATAACCATCATTTAGGGTAAGGGTCTTTAGAAGGCAAGGCAGGAGTCAATGAACAATTGGCTATTGACAATAGGTCAGTAACGACGCTAAATCCCCTCTCCCTTGTCCTCCTTGTCTTCCCCCTCTCCCCTGTCTCCCATCCCCGCGTCACCGCGTCTCCCTTTCTCCGTGTCTCTTCCATACCCCGGAGGGCAAAGCATTTGGATAGATGAGATTTCGCTTTTCTCATCGTCGATCGCCCAAATGCTTGTGCCCCTACAGACTCTGGGGGCGAATTGCCACGATTCCGTAAGCTTCGGGCGACAGATATTGCTGAGCGGCTTGTTGCAAATCCTCTACTGTGAGGGCGCGAATTTTGCTGGGGTAGTTGAGGGCGGCTTCGAGATTGCCCACCATGGCATTAAAATAACCGTATAATCCAGCCCGATCGCTAGGGGTTTCGTTGCCGAGGATAAACCGATTGGCGATTTGGGTGCGAATGCGATCGAGTTCCGACTCTAGCACCGGTTCGGCGTGTAGCTGGCGGATGCAATCGACGATCGCCACTTCCACTTCTTCTAGGTTTTCTTCCGGTAGCTGCGCTGAAATCTGGAAAACGCCCTGCAATCGATGGCTCATATTTCCGGCGCCGATACTCGAGACCAAACCCCGTTCTTCCCGCAACTGGCGAACTAGCCGTCCGGTGCGTCCCCGTCCGATAATGGTGGCGAGTACGTCGAGGGCGTAGGTGTTTTCGATATCGACCATCCCCGGAACCCGCCACATCATCACCAGGCGCGCTTGCTGCAACTGCTCGTCGGTATATTCCCGACGGACGATTTCCGTGAAGGGAGGTTCGGGTTGGGGGGTTTGGATGTTGGGAATGGGGAACCCGGATGCAGGGGTCGAAAAGCGATCGCCCAAGGCTTGGCGATAGCCTTCCACTACGGTTTCGATGAGTTGTTCGACGGGTAAGTTGCCGACGGCGACGGCGGTGGTAGAGGTGGGTTGGTACCAGGTGCCGTGAAAGTGCCGCATTTGCTGCGGGGTGAGGGATTCAACGATTTCTGAGGTGCCGAGTACCGGACGGCGATAGGGGAGGCGATCGAATGCCACTTCGATGGTGCGGGCAAAGTTTCGACGACGGGGGCTATCGGCGGAACGGCGAATTTCTTCGAGGACGACATCCCGTTCGCGATCGAATGCCGTGGCTTCCAGTTGCGGCGCGAGAACCACATCCATTTGTAACGGCGCAAGGGCGGCAAAATCCTGGGGGGCGGTGGTGATGTAGTAGTGGGTGTAATCTTGGGAGGTGGCGGCGTTGGTGAGGGCCCCTCGTTCTTCGATGCGTTGCTCGAATTCACCGATGGCGAGTTTATCCGTGCCCTTGAACACCATATGTTCGAGGAAGTGGGCCATCCCATTGATATTATCGGGTTCGATCGCCGAACCAACATTCAGCCACAGACTGAGGTTAACGGCTTCTACGGGTATTTGCTCGGCGATGACGGTAAATCCTTGGGGAAAATGCTCGATGGTGGGGGCATTTAAGGATGAGGCGAAGGTAGGGGATTCTAAAGTTAAAGTCATGCAAGCGTGTTAGGTAAGCTAGTTGTCCGCACGAGGAGCAGTAGGAAGAGCCAAACGGTAGAAGTATCGGGCGATTGGATCGATTTAACCTACTATCTATGATAGGTTACGATAAGTATTAAGTTATGTAAAAAAAATAAGAATTTATGCCCCCCCATCTCTCTCGTCACGATCGCGCCCCCCGCGTCATCGCCATCGGTGCGGGAATCGGCGGCCTCACCGCAGCAGCACTTCTGGCCCGTCGGGGCTATCAAGTCCGGGCGTTCGATCGGGCGATCGTCCCCGGTGGCTGCGCGTCCACCTTCTCCCGGCGCGGTTTTACCTTCGATGTGGGGGCAACCCAAGTGGCGGGGTTGGAACCGGGGGGAATTCACCATCGCATTTTCTCAGAATTAGACGTTCCCCTCCCCGAAACCACCCCCTGCGATCCCGCTTGCGCCGTGTACCTTCCCGGCGAAACCGAACCCATCAACATCTGGCGCGATCCGCAGAAATGGCAAGCGGAACGGCAACGGCAGTTTCCCGGTAGCGAACCCTTCTGGCAGTTAATGGGCAAACTCTTCGAGTACAGCTTTGCCTTTCAGGGACGCGATCCAGTGCTGCCCCCGCGCAACCTCTGGGATTTGTGGCAACTGACTCAAGCCGTCCGTCCCGATACCCTCCTCACCGCCCCGTTTACTTTCTCTACCGTCGGGGATGCCCTGCGTTGGTTTGGGTTGGATGAAGATTACCGGTTGAGAACCTTCCTGGATTTGCAACTGAAGCTATATTCCCAAGTGGATGCGGAGGAAACGGCCCTGTTGTATGCAGCGACGGCGTTGGGGGTTTCTCAAGAACCCCAGGGATTATTCCACCTGCAAGGGAGTATGCAGGTTTTGAGCGATCGCCTTTTAGATGCCTTCAAACGGGATGGGGGCGAACTGTTCATGCGCCACAGCGTCGAAGCGATCGAAACCGACGGCAACCGGGTGACGGGGGTGACGGTACGAAATTTGAAAACCGATCGCACCCATACGGAAGCGGCGGATTTGGTGGTTGCCAACGTCACGGTTCAGAACCTGGTGCAGTTACTCGGCGGTAAGGATAACAGCGTTCTGCCCACCTCCATGCAGGGCTACCGTCACCGCGTCGATAAACTCCCCAACCCATCCGGGGCATTTGTGGTGTATTTGGGGGTAGAAGCGGAAGCCATACCCGCCAACTGCGCCCCCCACCTCCAGTTCCTCTACAACGGATCGGGACCGATTGCCGAGAACAATTCCCTATTCGTTTCCGTCAGCCATGCCGGTGACGGACGGGCGCCGGAGGGGAAAGCGACGATTATTGCCTCTTCTTTCACTGATACCCGCAAATGGTGGAATTGCCACGATTACGAGGCGCTCAAGCAACAGTATACCCAGGAGGCGATCGCCCGGTTGGGAGAATATTTCCACCTCACCCCCGAGACGATCGTTCATGTGGAAGCGGCGACTCCCCGGACGTTCGAGCATTTTACCGGACGAGATCGCGGCGTGGTGGGAGGCATCGGGCAGCGCGTCCCCACGTTTGGTCCCTTCGGATTTGCCAACCGCACCCCAATGGACAATCTCTGGCTGGTGGGAGACTCTACTCATCCTGGAGAAGGGACGGCTGGGGTGAGTTACTCGGCGCTGACGGTAGTGCGGCAGATTGATGAACAATTAAAAATGCCAAATTCAAAGTAGACAGTAAGGTGGGTAGTTTCAGTGTGAAGTCAGCTTCGATCGGGGATAATTGTGGCTGCCCACCCTACAAATTTTTAGATATCCACTGCCCTTCACCCTAAATTATGGTGTTTAACCGGATGGAATACGAACAGTCGAAAGTATTGCCGTTTTTCCGGATGTTTGCCCTCTATCTTCGTAGTCGTTAGTGGTACGATACACGATTCCCATCACACTGATGTCAGAAGAAACCATTCGCGTTGTGACCTACACGCATCCTGAAGCCGAACCGGAACCCGAATTCGTCAACGGTGGAAAAAATGCCATTGGAGGGGCGACGTTTTTGGATATTGAAGTCCCCGAAGATACGCCTCCCCCAGCAGAAAAAAATGGGCGGGCAAGGGTTCGAGAGGTTCCGGTGGAAACCCTGGAACGGGAAATGGGACGGTTAATCGATGTCGTCGAACGGTTGGTGAATCGAGCGCCCGATCGCTCCAAATCCGGGATGCAACTGGAGGAAATCGAGCTATCGGTGGAAGTTGACGGACGAGGTAAAGTGAGTTTGGTGGGTTCAGGACTCGATATTGGCGGTAAGGGTGCAGTTAAACTGAAGTTCAAACGGAAATCTTCATAAGAGTGCGAGCAGATCGATCGCAAAGAGGGGTGGCATCACCATCTCGCTTCGATGATGAGCATTTCTCGGAGTGCGAGCATCTTGCTCGCGTATGAGTCCGATCCAAGATTCTGATACCCATTGTCAGCGTTGTTTCCGTCGCGAGCGAGACGCTCGCACTATCAACCCCTGAAAACCTACCCTAACCGGAGATGGCAAAAAACTGGGCGATCGCCATCGGTATTAACGAATACGAACACCTCGCGCGTCCTCTGCAATACGCCCAGCGGGATGCGGAGTTGATGCGGGATTGGTTGCAGCATCGGGCGGGATTCGAGAAAGTGTACTATTACGCCGATAATTCCCCTAAAATTGGCAACACCTCCACCCGTCCCACCCGTTCCAACCTGCTGCGACTCCTAGACGTACGCTTCCAGAAGCCGTTTATGGGCGCTGGGGATAATTTCTGGTTCTTTTTCAGCGGACACGGGATGCGCCACGGGGGACAAGATTACTTGATGGCGGCCGATAGCTATCCCGAGAATATCCCCGGCAGTGCCATTCCCGTCAGCTACGTTCTCGGGCAGTTGCGGCGCTGCGGGGCAGATAATATCGTCCTGTTGCTGGATGCCTGTCGCGATGGTGGTAAATCCGTCGAAGGAATGGGGCGGGAAACGGCAAAACAGGCACGGCAAATGGGAGTCATCAGCATCGCCTCGTGTAGCCCCAACGAACTCTCTTACGAGGTAGAAGCGCTCGAACAAGGCGTCTTTACCTACGCGCTATTGGAAGGGTTGGGAGTGCAGGGAAGATGTGCGACGGTGGAACGGTTGGATGCCTATCTCGCGCGTCGGGTTCCCGAGTTGAACCAAAAGTACGGCAAGCGGATGCAAACGCCTCGAACTATCGCCGAACCGATCGATCGCACTCACCTGATTTTAGTGCCCGAATATGCAACACTGGGCGATGTTGCCACGCTGAAGTTGGATGCTTATCGAGCAGCAGAGGGAGGCGACCGAGCATTGGCGCGACAGCTTTGGATTCGGGTTTTGGGGTCTTCTCCAGCGGATTTGGATGCGATAACTGCACTCGAACGTTTGGCATCGGCAGTTACCCCCGAACCGCCACCTACACCGCGCCGTCAAACGAATCGTCGGCAGTCGAAGTCACCGCGATTCGTCAGTTCGGTTGACAGTCATCGCAGAACGCAAACCCGTTCCCAAACTCCAGGGGTGACGCGGCGGCAATGGATTCAATGGAGTCTCTGGGGTGTGAGATTGGGACTGGCTGTTGTAGGAACTATTTTTGTTGTAGGAACTATTTTTTTAGAACTCACCGCTGGGCAGAAGATAAGAGCGGGGGAAGCTGAAGGGAAGAACTTGATCGGAGCCATCAATCGCGCCCAACAAGCGTATCGATTGGAATCCACAGAATTTGCCGCCACCTTGGAAGAGCTGGAAATCGGATTGCCTTCAGACACCTATAACTACAGCTACGCGATCGAATCTCAATCCAACCCCGCCGGCAGTGTCATGGTAACCGCTCGCGCCAAGCAAGAAGGAATGCGCAGCTACACCGGAGCGGTGTTTGTTCTTGATCACGGTAGTATGGCTGCCATCGGTTGCAAAACCGACGCGCCCTCAATGACTCCTCCAGAAATGCCCCTGCTTCCAAGCAATCGAAATGAACAACCTTCGTGTCTGCTCGGGTCCTCTCCCTTCTGAGAGACTGTAGGGTGGGCAGTTCGATCGCTAGTTTCAAAGTAAAATCTCCGCGCGAAAAACTGCCTAGCCTGGATTATTCACCAAACGCTCAAATCCCGATCGCGAGTAAACCTCAAAAAACACTCTGTTTTTTGGGTGAATTTCCAGATTGCTTGTCAGACAAGGCTTTCAGCAATTTTAGTCGAATATCATAAATAATGCAGGCTAGTTTACGATCCGACTCGTGAGGTGATTATCCAATGGAAAGAATAGAGCAATACCGACAAGCTGTTCGAGAGAGTCTCCTCGAATACGCTGCCATTCCCTTCTCCCACGGCGAAATCGAGTGCCAACCGATTTTCGATACCCAACACGATCGCTACCAAATTATTAATATCGGCTGGGATATCAATCGTCGCGTTCACGGGTGTTGCTTGCACCTAGATATCATCGATGGCAAGATTTGGATACAGCATAATTCTACGGAAAAAGCGATCGGAGAGAAACTCGTGGAAAGAGGCGTTCCCCGCGAAGATATCGTCCTCGGTTTTCAAGCCCCCGAAGTGCGTCCATATACCAAGTTTGGGGTGGCATAACGGCAGGTTCGACAGACTTACCCAACAGTCTAAACCCACCCCTAACCCCTCCCGAGAGGGGAACTAGAAAACGAAGAAATTAGACACAGATGAAAGAAAGTGCTGTCGTCTTACTCCCCTCCAAGGAGGGGCTGGGGGTGGGTTCGATCGAACGGTTGAGAAGGGAAGGGGAGTTGGGTTGGGGAAGAGTTGGGTGAAGTCGAGGATGAAAAGTATAAATGCAGGGCGATCGCATTACCGATGAGAATCGCGGCGATCGTTAAAATTTTGAGAACGTTCGATGGCACTTGAGGCGATCGCATTTTTGCCGATTGTGATTCGGGCGATCGTCCCAAAATTATTGCGGTTAATTCCCGACGACTGCGATCGGCTTCCCACCAAAACACACACCCAAAAATCGAGAAAACCACAATCGGCATTCCCAACGGAAGAAGCATTTCTATCCCAATATCTTCAGATAGCCAACCCGAAATGCAAATGGGAATGGCAATGCTGTACCAGGTTGATAGCCAAAATAGGGAAAACACCACAATAAACGGATGCAAACGTTGTTGAATGCGGACGATCGTTCCTGCTGCATTCGACTCGAATCGCCCGCGAATATTCGGTAAAAATGAGTTGCGATAGTGAATGATGCGCCGAATTTCAAATCCCGATTCGGAGAGGGTTCCGGTATAAGGGGCATGGTGACGGGGCAGGTTCCATCGCCATTTCTGGGGGGCTTCAATCTGTGCGGCTAAGCGATCGATAACCCATTCAAGGGACTGTTGCGTAGTGACGGTAAAGGTATCGTAGGGGAGAAGTTTCACGATCGACTTTTTGAGGAGAATCGATCTAAATATAGGTTTGGGTTTTCTAAAATTATGCAGTTCTGAAACTTGAAATGCTATTTGTTGCCTCGATTTCTCAATCTTGATTTCGAGTATCTAGAATTGAAAGAGTCGCTCGAATTGAGGAAGGACAATATGGGAATTACTACTCAAGTCAAGCAAATTTCAGTTTCAACGCTAGAACTTCTACAACAAGATTCCAAGCTGACAGAGGCTTTTTTCGATGCACAATACTTGCCTGAATCTCCTGAATGGAGAAGGAAAGACTACCGGAGTGGAGAATCTGCTGAAAGCACGAAAAGGTCAGCCAGAGGGAGATTTGGACGATTATCTCGGTTTCAGATGATAAAAAACAGGGTGATGCGAATTTTAAGACTAGGGCGAGTTCAAAGCTACGATTGGCAAGCCCTCGAAACGCAATTCTTAGACGATTGGGAAGTGCCAGAGTTAGATTTACATAAGTACTTTGAAGGAATCTCATTTTTACTCGCCGGATATAGCTTTGCTTACGAAATAGATTTGATGTTACCGGAATTAAAATCTTATATTCGATCGCCAATGCAAGAATTTTTTCAATTTATAGTAATCGATAATTCGGAATGGGACGGTCTTCCTTTAGTCAATGCAATCGGTGCGGGGGTAGAACTCGGCTATGAAACTGGTTACGGACCCGTGCGCTATCTGTTACCTCATGAAGTAGTTCGAATTGATGAGGGATTGCGAGAACTAACAGAAGCCGGATTTCAAGAACGGTACCAGCGAGAGTCACTCAAAGAAACACCTTGTCCTTGGATCGACTGGTCTGATGAAGATACGTTGGAATATTTAACCGATTATTATAATGAGATGGTTGAATACTATCAATCGGCTGTTCGAGATGGAAGAGCAATTATAATATATTTAGTTTAATTTATTTTAAGACGGGCATTTAAATAGAGCTAATTAACATACTACATTATGGGAATGACCGCGCATCTCAAGCAAATCTCAACATCTACTCTAGAACTACTGAAACAAGATGCATACCTGGTAGATTTTTTTTTGGATATAACATGGTTTTATGACTCTTCATTTAGCGACCGAAAAATTAAAATAGCTGACAAATTTAAAGGTGATACTGGGAAAGTAATAGAACAGCAATTATTTGAAGAATGGGAAGTTCCCGATTTAGATTTGCATAAATATTATGACGACCTGACCTTCTTACTTGCCGGATATCATGTCAGAGACGACGCATCACAGTTTCGCTCGCCAGAAATTCAAGCTTACTGCCATCCAGATCGTCACGACTTTCCTTAATTTATTGTTATCGAAAACTCTCGCTGGGATGGTCGTCCTCTGGTTAACGCAATTTGTACGGGAACGCCACTCGGCTATAACACAGGATATGGTCCCGTTCGATATCTTATACCTCATGAAGTCGGTTGTATTTTAGATGGATTATTAGAATTAAGCGAAGAAGGATTTCAGGAGCGATACCAGCAAGAATCTCAAAAAAAAGTACCCTGTCCTTGGATGGATTGGTCAGATGAAGAGGTATTAGATTGGTTGACTTGTCGTTATCTCGATATGATTGATTACTATACAGATGCCGTTAGAGCTAACAAAGCAATGTTAATATATTTTGTTTAGTAAATTTTAATAACTAGATCGATTTCTGTTATCGAAAAAAATCAAAGCCAGTAATAAACGATCTGCATCGAGCTAATATGGCTAAAAATCTTCATTATTCAAATTATTTGTTTGCTTTTACAGTATTGAAATTTTCGCTCGAGCGGAGAAGCGAGATAGTCATTCTATTAAGATATCTCGAATGAATATCAGACATAAATATATATAGGTTTGCCTTCTCTCAAATTATGCAGTTTCTGCAAAAAACGATATTTTTTGAGAAATCCTAAACTAACTACCCTATCTAAGTTTCATAAAAATCAGAAAACTCATAAGGCGTAAAAAAAATTTAGAAACAATGGACGTTCTATTTTTTTTCATGCAAACTAGAAGAATCTACATCTCGATCTCGAGGAACTAGCCAGCGTGCGTTACGAAATTCGCTACAAACCTGCTTTTGCAGCTATTTTTCTGACTTTAGATCCCGGTGATGCCGTGACCGCAGAATCCGGGGCGATGACGAGTATGGACGGTCAACTGACGACCAAAACTCAATTTTCTGGGGGGTTCTTTTCCGGGTTACTTAAAAAGTTTTTTGGCGGCGAATCTTTATTCGTAAATGAGTTTAGCAACTCGACCCAAAAACCGCAAACTCTAGTACTCACCCAGTCTGCCATCGGCGATATCGTTGGGCTGGATTTGCACGGAGAATCTCTTTGTTTTCAACCCGGTGCCTATATCGCCCATACTCCAGGGGTAAATTTTGGCGTTCGCTGGGCGGGATTGAAGAGTTGGTTTTCTGGAGAAGGACTGTTTAAGCTACAAGTGAGCGGTCGAGGAACGGTATTTTTTGGGTCTTACGGCGGACTCACCGAAAAGTATGTGAATGGTGAATTTATTGTCGATACGAGTCATTTAGTCGCCTACGAACCGGAGGTGAAGATGAATGTCAAACTCGCTGGGGGCATCTTCGGTTCGATGACGTCGGGAGAAGGATTTGTCAATCGATTGACCGGTCGAGGAAAAGTTTACCTGCAATCGAGAAGTATGGATGGTTTGGTGAACTATCTACGTCCCAAACTTTGATTGAACCTCGATTGAAACTTCGATCGAAAACGGGAAACTGGAGCCTTTTAGATTAGGAATTTTAGGAATTCAAACTCAGTCGTGAATATCGAACTTTTAAATCAACCCGATAGTACCATCGCCCGCGTCATTCTCGATGGTGGCGAAGAAGTGGTCGCTGAAGCCGGTAGCATGGTCGCCATGAGTGGTTTTATTAATGCCAATACCACCTTGCGCAAAGGCAAAGGCGGTGGCATTCTCGGCGGACTCAAGCGAATGGTGGCTGGGGAATCGTTATTTCTAAGCGTATTTAACTCTCCCATGCCGGGGGGAGAAGTGTTTCTCGCACCGCGATTGATGGGAGATGTGGTCTTGCACGAAATGACCGGACAGGAGTTAGTGATTCAAGCCACGTCTTATCTGGCAAGTGACTCGAATGTGAATATCGATTTGGGATTTCAAGGCTTTAAATCCCTCTTTTCGGGAGAATCGATTTTTTGGCTGACTGCCAGCGGTTACGGTTCCCTGCTCATGAACTCTTTTGGAGGCGTTTACGAAGTTGACGTGGAAGATGAATATATCGTCGATACCGGTCATATCGTCGCCTTCGATAAAAACTTGACCTTTGAAATTACCAAGCCGGGAGGCAGTTGGTTGGGGGCATTTTTGGGGGGAGAAGGACTCGTTTGCCGGTTTAAAGGTCGCGGCAAAGTCTACTGCCAAACCCACAATTCGACAGCGTTCGGACAAAATGTGGGGATTCAACTTCCACCCGCTGCCGCCTCAAATAGCAAGTTGGGTCTAGTGGGACAACTTCTCAAATTAATCCAGTTTTAAGCCCGATCGAAGGAAATAGAAATGCTTCAAGAGATTGCCTATAAAATCGAACATTCTCCCGCTTATGCATCCTTAGTGTTGCGTTTAAATCCACAGCAAACGGTACTGGTGGAATCTGGTGCGATGGCGGCGATGGATGCGGGTATTCAGATGAAATCGAAGGTCAAAGGTGGCTTGATGAAAGGCATCGGACGGCTGGTGAGTGGCGAATCGTTTTTTGTGAGTGAATTTACCGCTGGCGACAGTCCCGCCGACCTTTACGTTTCCCCAGGGGTTCCGGGAGATGTGCGGCATTATGCCTTGCAGGGGAACAATTTAATGATTCAAGGGTCGGGATTTGTGGCCTGCAGTCCGACGGTGAATATCGAGACGAAGTTTCAGGGATTTAAAGGCTTTTTTAGCGGCGAATCGTTGTTCTTGATTCGGGCGACGGGAGAAGGGGACGTGTGGTTTAGTTCCTATGGGGCGATCGTGGAAATTCCCGTGGATGGGGATTACGTAGTCGATACGGGATATATCGTCGCCTTTGAAGATACGTTGGATTATAAGGTCGAAATGCTCGGGGGGTTATCTTTTAAAGGGTTGCGGACGGGAATTCTCGGGGGAGAAGGCTTAGTCTGTCGCTTCAAGGGACGAGGACGCTTGTGGGTTCAGTCGCGCAACCTCTATCGATTCATCAACTTTATCAATCCCTTCCGTCCGGCGAAACGTTAGTTCGTATTACTTGAATCAACGATGAAACGATGAAGAAAAGACGCCCATCCTCGCACAATTCAAGCGATCGCAATCCACCCCCTTCTAACCGAGAATTGCTGATTCTCCTCGGTTTTTTCGTCGCGGCGATCGTGGGGACGATTTGGGCGTCTGGATGGGTTCTTAATAGTCTAGTCGGCTTTATTCCCCCCAATCTAGAGCAGAAATTGGGTGCCGTCATTGTCCCGGTTTACGAACAAATCGCCCAACCTTCTCCAGCCCAGGATACCCTCAATACCTTACTCGACGGCTTGGAAACCCACCTACCGGAAGAACAGCGGCAAAACCGCAACTATCGGGTGTTATTCGTCCCGGAAGATACCGTTAATGCCTTGGCTTTACCCGGAGATGCGATCGTCGTTTATGGGGGATTGGTGCAACAGGCAGAGTCGGAAAACGAACTGATGATGGTGTTGGGACACGAATTGGGGCATTTTGCCAATCGCGATCATCTGCGGGGTTTGGGACGGCAAGTGTTATTGCGAGTGACGATCGCATCGATTTTTGGCGATGCGGGAACGTTAGCGGGAATTGTTGGTTCCACCATCGAAACCATCTCTCGATCGCAATATTCTCAGTCTCAGGAACTCGAAGCGGATGAATTCGGCATCGACTTGTTGCAGAAACACTACCAACACGTTGCCGGGGCAACGGATTTTTTTGCTCGACTCGATCGAGAAAGAAAGACAAATTTTGCATTTTTATCTACCCATCCCGCTCCCCGAAATCGGGTTAAAAAATTAGAGAAAACTCTGCGCGATCGCCAATATCCGATCGGAGAAAAAGCACCTTTACCGCCAGTTTTATCGGAGTGGGAACCGGAGCAATTGTAGCGAGAATTAAGAAGGTTATAGCGTTTCTCGAGTGGATGAGGTCCTGAGGTAAAGAAGATCCCCCGCGCATCCACGGCAGTCGTTCTACTTAGGGAAACCCCTCTGGCGACGCTGCCTCTCCTTCATAAGGGGGACTCAAAATTTTAAATCAGTGAGGGCTGATTTGAGAACCGCTATAGTAAACTTTTGTGAGTGAGCATCGGGAGAAACGGGAGAACGGTACGGGGTTACGCTCGGGTTGTCCTAACTTAAACGAATACAGCAAGATGATGAAATCAGAGGAAAAAAGCAGAGCGTCGATCGCATTAAAACCGATGCCTCTTTGGGAATCTCTCCTCTTCTTCGGGATTCCCACTCTGTTACTGTACTTCGCGACTTCTGTGGGCATTCCGCTGCTAAAACGTTGGCTTGACATACCACCGGAAATATGCTGGTTTATGAGTGGCGGTTCGATTGTTTTTCTACCCCTCTTAATCGCATCAATTCTGGCTTATTTTATCGAAAACAAAACGATAAATTTAGAAACCTTCAAATCTAGATTTCGCCTGCAACCGATGAATCGCCAGGACTGGATTTGGGGATTGTTGTCAATTCTCGGGATTGGTATGGGAACGGCGATCGTTATTGCGATCGCCTCCTCTGTTTTTGCAGATTTTTCGCCGTCTCCCCCCTTTCTCTCGTCCCGAATGCTACCTCCTAATGAAAGATGGATTCTGCTAGCATGGCTTCCCTTCTTTTTTTTGAATATTATGGGGGAAGAAATGATGTGGCGCGGTTATATTTTGCCCCGACAAGAACTCACCCACGGCGAACATACTTGGCTGGTTCATGGATTGCTGTGGTTGATGTTTCATCTTTCTTTTGGTGCATCTTTACTCCTGATATTACTCCCGATTATTTTTATCCAATCCTGGGTCGTGCAGCGCCGCCAGAATACCTGGATTGGCGTGCTGATTCACGGTACGATTAATGGCGGTGGATTTTTGGCAATATCCTTAGGTTGGGCGATCGGATGACTGCGTTGAATGTTGGCAGAAAATTTTGTCAAAGACCGTTAAAAGTGTAGAGATTTGTAACTCGTCGTGGCTAAAATATCCAATTCGTCTGCACTTTTGTGACAATTTCCGGAGCGGTACAACGAATAGAAGAAAAATGGAGAACTGAGTAGAATATAATCGCGTCATTGATTGTATCAAGATTGTATCAAGCGATCGATCCTCTCAAAAATTAAACCATGAAACTCAATCTTTTACCCCTTGTCACGGGCACTTTAGCCATCGCCCTAAGTCTTTCTCCGGCAACCGTTCGCGCTCAATCTGTGGGTGCGGCGATCGATTCCGAACCGGATTTGATGGAATTAGCCAGTGAAATGTTGATGGAGAACGTCAACCTCACCCCGCAACAGTCAGAAATTCTCAATCCCACTATCGAAGAAGCCCTCGATCGAGTTCAAGAACTGCTTTCCTCCGAACAAATCGATCGATTTTACGGGGCATTGGATGCGGAAGAAGGGTTAGCCGAGGCGATCGAAGCTTTGGAAATGACCCCCATTCAAGAAGTCCAAGTTCGCAACGTTCTCCAAGCTACCAGCTTGCAAGTCGCCCCCATCCTCAGCCCGGAACAGAGAACGCAAATTGAGGAAAATTTAGAAGCACACCTAGATGAAGAGATTTAATCGCGCCCCAAAAGCATATATTCGATAGCCGTTCGCACTCGTTTATCGATAAAGGCAAACGCGAGAGAATTCTTCAATCTCTGTTGGATTCGTCTTTTGATTCTCTATCTGATTAACTGGTGCAAAGTGCTATAAATATTCGCTGCATCAACCCCCATGTCTTAAGACGATCTGGGGGTTTTGCGATCGCGTCAGTTTTCGTGGAGCAACCCAGACACGAGACTGTCTCAAGATTCAATCGCTAAGCACCAACTCCAAATCGATCTTGCCGAAAGAAGGATAAGAACAAACTGACGCTAAACTTATTACTTCTGACTTATCACTTATTAACGCGGTGTGCGCTCTTTTTGCGCTCGAAAGGATGGTGAGCGAGTAGACTTATCCCCCCTTCCCCCTTTCCCCCGTGCGAGAGGATTTTGGAGAATTAAGTTGCACATGGCGTTATTACTTAACTTCCAGCGTTGCCAACTTCGCCACTTTTTTCGCCCGATCGATTTCCCCGCGCAACAGAATACAATCTTCCGGCTGTAATACCATCCCATCGTCGACGCAATTGTACAGCTTGCCCTGTCGTCGGATCGACTGCACCACCACATCGTATTGTTGTTGCAACTCCCTCGGTTTGAGTCCGACGAGGATAGACTCCTCCACCAAAGTCACCCAGCGATTGTATCCCTGGCTAAAATCAGCCCGACCCTTCATCAAATCGTAGAACGCTGCCACTTCCGTCCGTTCTCCCACCACCAGCAGTTTATCCCCCGATCGCAACGTGGTCTGCCCTTTGGGATAGTAGTCGATATCGTTTCCCTGCTGGATGGCCATCACCGTCACCCCCGTTAGGTTGCGAATATCGGCCGTTGCTAAGGTCATCGAATTTAACGGCGATTCCAATGGCAGAGTAATCCATTCGTTGTGCAGTTCGGGGGTCACATCATCGAGTGCGTTCTCTTTGGGGGGGGTCTCGTGTTGGGGTCGGATGCTGTCGTAATGCTCGATCCGAATCGTTCGCACCACGGACAAGATCGCACTGCTGGCTTCTCCCAAGGTATCGAGCATATGCGCCCCCATTTCTAAGGCGGCTTCAAACTCCGGCTGCACCACTTCTCTTGCCCCGAGTTGGGTGAGCACGTCGATTTCGCGGCTTTCGTGGGAACGGGCCACCACATCGAGTGCCGGGGCAAATTCCAATGCCCGTTTGAGCAGCAGGCGGGTACTCATGGGATCGGGAAGGGCGATGGCAAGGGCTTTGGCTTTTTCCAAATGGGCTTTTTCGAGGACGAGTTCCGAATCCGCATCCCCAAAGATGTAGGGTATCCGTTCTTGGCGCAATTGTTTCACCCCAGCCTCGCTATTTTCGATCGCCAGCACCTCATAACCTCGGTTGCGCAGAATTCGGGTTAGCACCTGCCCCACCCGGCCGTAACCGGCGACGACGACATGATCGCGCAGGGTTTCGGGAATGGAGAGGGCTTTGGTCGATCGAAATTTTTGGAAGTAGTTGCCGATAACTGGGAGAGTCACCGCCCGTTCGGCAATTCGAGGGGACCATCGCAACCCCATGGGCGTTAAAACCAACGTAATAGCCGTTGTTCCCAGCAACAGCAAATATTTATCTTCGGTAATAAATTCCAACCGATATCCCACCAGTGCCAACACAAAGGAAAATTCCCCAATTTGGTTGAGTCCCAAACTCGAAATCACTGCCGTTTTAAAGGAATAGCCAAATTTGAGAATGATGGGAAAAATAATCGTGGCTTTCCCCACCATCACCAAAATGACTAAGCCGAGAATAATCCCGAAGTTATTGAGCAAAACCTCGGGGTTGATGAGCATGCCAATGGAGGCAAAAAATAGGCTGGCAAAGGTATCTCGCAGGGGTAAAATTTTGGCTAAGGCGCGATCGGCATAGTCGAGTTCGGAAATCATCAATCCCGCCACGAATGCCCCCATTTCGATCGACAAGCCTAACCAAGCGGTAATTAAGGCAACTCCCAAACAAAGGGCGATGGTGGCAAGTAAGAATAATTCGCCGCTTTCGGTGGTGGCAACACTTCTCATAATCCTGGGAATAAACCACCGACCGGCAATAAATGCCCCCGCAAAAAATAGTAAGGCTTTAAAAATGGCGATCGATAAGGAATTGACGAGATTTTCCGGTTCGTTCAGCGCCGGTAAAATCGCGAGCATCAAGCCCAGTGCCAAGTCTTGGGCAATCAAAATTGCCAGCATGACTTGACCGTGGAGAGTGTTGGTTTCTCCCCGTTCGGTGAGGGTTTTGAGAACGACGGCGGTGGAGGATAAAGACAGCACCGCACCGAGAAAAATACCTTGAGAAACGCCTTCGACCCAACCACAAACTAACGAGATAATGGCAACAGACGTAATGGTAATGCTAATTTGTAGCAAACTGCCTTGAACGGCAATATCTTTAACTCGTTTGAGTTCTGCCAGGGAAAATTCAACCCCGAGGGCAAATAATAGAAACGCAACGCCAATTTCTGCTAAGGCTTTAATGCGATCGACATCATTGAGGAGAGAAAAACCAAAAGGTCCGACGATTAAGCCACTGGCAAGATACCCGAGAAGTACCGGTTGCCGGAGTCGGTTGGCAATATATCCGCCGAACGCAGCTGCCCCAAGTGCGGTCGTTATATCGACAATAAATTCGTGTTCTGCTGCCATTTGATTTTAGAAATTCGCGCGCAACGATCGAGCGGCTGGTGTTCTAAAATCTTAACATACTGTCAATAATGACCTAAGAACGCATACCAAAATGAGTTATTTTTGTCAACTTATTCCAGGATTCGATCGTTTCCGATTTTTTTCGAGCGAAACATCACTGCAATTTATCGAAAACGACTCGTTTTATATTTCAGTCGAGATCGGTTTTTGTTGATTGAGATGGTCGTATTTTCGAATTGTCTGCGCTGTGAAGCTAAACGTTCAGCTCAATGGGGTCAAGAATAATGGAATTCAGGATATTTGAATACCCTTGCGCTTCACTTGCGATCGAACTCGCGTTCGTACAAAATCTGAAATCCCAGAAATAAAATCATCAAGGCAATTAAAACTCTCATATCCGCTCCGTTAGATGCATAGAGGTGAATATCCCGTTACACCCTAACCCCGATGGTCCAAATCTAAGGGAACCAAACCAAAACCTGGAAACCAAAACCGACGAATAAGATGCGCTCTAATGAAACGCAATAACACAGTCACCTGACTGAGATCGTTGTCGATCGACGTTGGAGGCAACCGCACCCCAACGCTTAAGGATTGGCGAAATTTTCTTCAATTTTGCTCAGAAAGGCGTGACGATCGATAATCGGTTTGGGAATGAAATCATCGGCACCGCTTTGGGCTAAAAAGTCCTCTCGATCGGATTCCGTACCGTTCGCCGTCACCAAAATGACCGGCACATCAGCGGTTTGGGGATGTGCTTTGAGCAGCTTGGTGATTTGAAAACCGTTGACGAGTTTCCCGTTGTAGTAACTATTCGAGAGGGAAACATCCATCAGAATGGCATCGGCTTCCTTGAGTTGGGCAACTTGCAGAACTTCCTCCACATTTTCTGTATGTTTGGCCATCCATCCCGTTCCTTTGGTGAGCATTTTTTGGAAAACCCGCCAATTGATCGCATCATCTTCCACAACTAAAACCCTTTTCACGATGATTTTCCTCGATTGATTGCTTGCAAAACACCCTATGTTTCGGGGCTTTTACAGACGGATGCGATCTTGGTTGGAAATCGTATCCATCAATGGTGTACCGAACTTATTTTCTCACTTTTGCGGTCGAGTTGGCGAATCGCGATCTTGACAACCCGTTGAAACCGATGGTACCTTCCAACACCACCTTCGGATTCGATCGCAAGGGATTGGGAATTCGAAGAAATTAGATGTGACTTTCAATGATTTTCGATCGCGCGATCGACATTTGCCATGGTTCGATCTCCGGTTTAACCTAACTGAACTTGCCATTGAAACGCTTTGTGTCGATCTCGCTCGAGAGAAAGAGACGCCACCAAGCGTTAGGGGCATTGATGGCGCGTTCTGGCATGAAGGAGGGGAAACTTAACCCTGTATCTAGCTTCCCCGAACGGTAAAGTTCTGTCGATACGGATAAGTTCAGGAGTTCGATCGATCCGAAGTGTAGCTGAGGTACAGAAAAGTTCAGGTAGACTGTAAGGTAAATCCGGATGCATCCGCGAGCGATGAATTTTGAAGAAGCGCTCAAATTCACAGATGGTGTCTTTTCAAGCCAAACGGGAAAGCATCTGATCGACGTTCAAAGAGCCGTCTTGGAAGGGAGTTGGCAGGGTCAGACCTACCAAGAAATTGCAGACGATCTGGGTTATTCGGCTCGATATCTCAAGCAGGATATCGGTCCTCGCTTGTGGAAACTGCTTTCAGAAGCCCTAGGGGAAGAAATCCGCAAAAATAATTTTCGGACGGTCTTCGAGATTTTACAAACCACTGCACCATCAACGATGCCATCAGTGGATTCGTTCGTGCCATCGACCGTTTCTTTCCGAGTCCCCCCCACCAATCCCCATCAAGATTGGGGAGAAGCCCCAGATGTTTCGATTTTCTACGGACGCGATCGAGAACTGGCAACCCTCGAAGCATGGATTACCGTCGATGGCTGTCGCCTGGTGGCACTGCTGGGAATGGGCGGCATGGGGAAAACCGCCCTGTCGGTGAAACTCGCCCAACGCATCCAAGGTCATTTCGAGTTTGTCATTTGGCGATCGCTGCGCAACGCTCCCCCCTTAGCAGAAGCCATCGGCGATTTAGTCGCATTTCTGTCCCAACGCCAAGATTCCCCCCTGCCCGACGATCGCGATCGACAAATCGCCCGCCCGATGGAATATTTACGCCAGACGCGCTGTTTGGTGGTGTTCGATAACGTTGAAGCCATCCTGCAAACGGGCGATCGTGTCGGACGCTACCGCCCCGGATACGAGGACTACGGCGAATTTTTCGGGCAACTGGGGCAAACGCGCCATCAAAGTTGCGTCGTCCTCACCAGTCGGGAAAAACCCAAGGAAATCGCCTCCCTCGAAGGACAAACCCTGCCGGTGCGATCGCTATCGGTGATGGGTTTACCCCTCGAAGCCGGTCAGGCGATTCTCCAATCCAAAGCCCTTTCGGTCACCGAAACCGGGTGGGAACAACTCATCGAGCGTTATGCCGGCAATCCCCTCGCCCTCAAAATTGCCACCACCACCATTTGCGATGTCTTTGGGGGCAACGTCGGCGAATTTTTAGGGCAAATCGCCCAGGGAACGGCCGTCTTTGGCGACATTCGGGATTTACTCGAAGAACAGCTCGCGCGCCTGTCGCCCCTAGAAACCAGTATCATGTACTGGCTGGCCGTTGCCCGCGAACCCATTACCCTCGACCAATTGCACGATAAAATCGTCGTCCCCGTATCTCGCCTCAGTTTATTAGAAGCTGTCGAATCCCTCGGACGGCGATCGCTCATCGAAATTCAGACGGGAACTTTCACCCAGCAACCGGTGGTGATGGAGTACACCATCGAACGGTTGATTCAAAATGTCATCGGCGAAATGCAAACCGCCCAACTCGATCTGTTCGATCGATTTGCTCTCATTGAAGCCCAAGCCAAAGACTACATTCGTTCGAGTCAAACTCGAGTCATCCTCAAACCGATCGCCGAACACCTGCGAGAACTCTGGGGAACAGAAGAGGCGATCGAAGCCAAAATCGCCCAATCGATCGCCCAACTTCAAAACCACTCCGGCAGTTCTGGAGGCTACAGCACCGGTAACCTGATTAACCTCTCCCATTACTTCGGATTCGAGCTAACCGGTTACGATTTCTCCAACTTGACGGTGCGGCAAGCGTACCTTCCCGAAGCCAACCTCCAAAACGTGAATTTTGCTGGGGCGGATTTAACCCAATCCGTTTTCGCCCAACCCTTGGGCGATTCCCTCGTCGTGGCTTTGGGGGGGGAGGGTCAACTCATCACCGGAGATGCCGACGGTAAAATTTTGCTGTGGCGGGTTGCCGACGGTCAACAACAATTAGCCTGTCGCGGTCAAACCGGAGTGGTGAGTGCCCTCGCCTGGAGTCCCGAGAGGACAACCTTTGCCAGCGGTAGCGACGATCGCACCCTGCGGTTGTGGGATGCCCGGACGGGACAATGCTTGCACGCGCGTACCGAACATGGCGATCGCATCAATGCCATTGCCTTCAGTCCCGACGGTTCCCTCTTGGCTACCGCCAGTGACGATCGCACGACCATCCTCTGGAACGTTAATTCCGGTCAGTGCCTCGTGCGACTCGAAGGTCATACCAACAGCGTTCGCCATCTCGCCTTCAGTCCCGACGGCGAGGGTTTGGTCACCAGCAGCGATGATGGTACCGTCTGCTTATGGGATGTGCGAACGGGGAAATGCCGACCGTTATTTCCCGATCGCGCCCTAGCGGGAGAGACAAGCCGCATCGGCACCTTGGGCTTTTTGCCACGAACCCATCTACCCCAGACGAACGAATCGGCAGAAGGTAACTCAAGCCAAAACCGTTTCATCCCCTTTACCGTCAGTACCAGCGACGATCGCACCTTACAATTGCGCGATGCCCTCTCTGGTGAGTGTTTTCAAACCCTGGGAGAACATCAAGGTTCTGTTTGGGCGGTGGCGTGCAGCCAAGACGGTGAAACCCTAGCCAGCAGCGACGATCGCACCGTGCGACTCTGGCAGGTGAGTACCGGAAAATGTCTCCAAACCCTTCAGGGTTTCAACGCTCAAGTCTCTTCTCTGGCTTTCGATGGCGAGGGGAAAATTTTGGCAACGGGTAGCACGGAACGGACGATCCAGTTGTGGGAGGTGGAGACGGGTTTGCCCCTGAGAACCTTACGCGGTCATCGCGATCGCGTTTGCAGTTTTGCCCTCAATTCCGATGGTCGCACCCTCGCCACCGGTAGCGACGATCGCACCGTCCGCCTGTGGGATGTCCTTTCCGGTCGCCCCCGCAAAACTCTCTCCGGTCATCGCGATTGGGTGTGGTCTCTCGAGTTCAGCCACAACGGTCGATGGCTGGCAAGCGGCAGTTACGATTGGGCGGTGAAACTTTGGGACGCACAGACCGGTAAGCCTCTAAGAACCTTGCAGGGTCATTCTCGCCTGGTGCAAGCAGTGCGTTTTAGCGGGGACGATCGCCTTTTAGCCACGGCCAGCGACGATCGCACGGTGAAAGTGTGGGATTTCGAGACTGGAGACTGCTTGCAAACCTTGGAAGGTCATACCCAGCGCGTTACGGCGATCGCGTTTCGGGGAGACTGCCAAATCCTCGCCAGTGGCAGTTACGATCGGACGGTGAAACTGTGGCAGGTGAGTCGAGGCACTTGCATTGGGATATTATCAGACCACAGCGATCGCGTTCGTGCTTTGGCTTGGAGTCCCGATGGCAATATTCTCGCCAGTGGCAGCGACGATCGAACGGTGAAGCTGTGGGACGTTGAGACGGGGACATGTTTGAAAACCTGGCCGAGTCCCATGGATCTCATCCACGCCATCCGCTTTGATTCTCGAGGTCAACTCTTGGTGTGCGGCGATCGAAACCCATCGAAATCCGTTGCTGACGAACTCATCCCCCAAGCGACGCTGCAAGTCTGGAACGCGATGACGGGGCAGTGTTTGCGGGCGCTACCGGGTCACGATCGCCCGATTTGGTCGGTTCGCTTCCCTGACGAACGGACGTTGGTTAGCAGTAGCGACGATCGGGCGATTAAAATTTGGGATTTAAAGGCGGGAGAATGCCGCACGACCTTGAGAACCGATAAACCCTACACGGGGATGAATATTACTGGGGTAAGGGGTTTATCTTCGGCGACACTGGCGACGTTAAAGTCGTTGGGTGCGATCGAGATTTAACGATTCGGGGATGGGGTGTGGCTGTTTCATTCTCGATTTCGACCAAGATTTTATGTGCTTTCAGACATCGACAGGTCAAATCAATATGCGTCGAATCCACATCGCCTCGCTGGACTTTCAAGTATCCTTAACCCGTACTGACGTTAATCCGGAAAGGCAAATCCCGTGCGGGGATCGCGGATAAACAAACCCAGAACCACTGAATTCATCACCGTATCCCACACCGGTACGGCTTTTTCGCTATCTTCAACCCAATAATCCATGGTAATCAGACATTGCACGTTAGACCCAAGACCGATGGCAATTCTCGAATAGGCCCGGCGATCTTCAGCCGGATCGATAAATTCAATCTGCGTCCAAACGAAGCGGGCCGTTTGTCGCTTGAAATGTTCGATTTTTCCGAAATCGGTGACGTTGCGTTTTTCCTCTTTGAGAATGTTCCGTAATAGAGGAGCGAGGGGACATTCGGCCCAATTGGCGGGTTTTAAGAGGTTAAAAGAGGCTTCGAGGCGAATGTTATCGTTCGGTGGCTTGTCGTCGAGAAACTGGAACGAGTTATCTTCGGGTTGAAAGTGCCAATCGTCGGGAACGTCGAAGCGCAGAGCACCCCGTCCGGCCACAAAAATCCGATTGCCCGGTTCCGATTGCCAGTTGTGGTTTTTGTCGAGATCGAGGGTTTCCTTAATCCATTTGAGATTGCTCTTTTTCCGCTTACCCATGGCGACCCCAATTTTGACCTACTGTCTTATTGTGCCGCAGTTGTCGGTTTTTGTTTCAGGTCGGCGCCCATCCGGTTTGACGGAGACTCGGAGGGATTCGAGGTGACACCGATGGCAGAGTCGAACTTCCCGACCGCGACTCAACACGGCCCACCTAACAAGTTAGCGCATCGGATGAAACGGGTTCGTCGCGCGAGTATAAACAGAGAGGGCTTCCCAACCGAGTACGTCTTCGAGTAGGGCTTGGTAGCCGGATGTGTTGGGGTGCAAGCCGTCGGCGGTCATCCGTTGCAAGCGCCACGCTTCGCCCCGTTCCATCCATCGATCGAATAAATCGAGATAGGGAATCTGGCGTTCCTGGCAGGCTTGTCGGGTGGCTTCCTTGTAGCGGTATTGGTCGGCGTGGGTGTAGTAAAAGCAATCCCAAAAGGGCATTTTGACTTCATTCACGGGAACCATTCCCACGAACAGGATCGGGCACAGTTGACCGGCACGATCGAGCAAAGCATCGATCCCAGCCCTAAATTCGTCAAAATCGGTATAGTTGCGTCCGGAGGGTCGTCCCAAACGAGGGGAATCGTTTGTTCCCACGGAGAGAATCATTAAGTCGGGAACGCGATTTCTCAATTCCCCCCGATGATGAAATTCCACTTCGAGGCGTTGGGCGACTTGTTGGGTGCGATCGCCGCGAATGCCGAGGTTGTAGAGAACGTGACCGCCACTTTCGGGCGACATCCACCTCCGTCGCAGTTGTTCGACCCAACCGCCGCGTTCGGGATCGCCAAACCCGTAGACGAGACTATCGCCCAACGCGAGAACTCTCAAGGGCTGGCGGTTGGAGGAAGGTTGGCTCGGAGCTGGTCGAGTTGGAGAAAAAGGCGTTTGAGAAGAGGGAGGTGCGTATGTCTGCATTTAATACAAGCGCTTTTTATACAGATTGAAGATTGTATACATTTCTACACTATTGAGTGCGATCGCTCAAGATCGAGGGTCGTCGAACTAGAATTCAATTGAGAAATGTTTGAGAAATATTGCAGGGATCGTCAATAATAATGCGATCTAAATCGTCGCCCCATCGGGGTTTTGCAGAGAGGAAGAGATGCGACTCATTATATATTGGCTATCTTACCCCCCAATTGACGATTTGCGCCACGCAGCGGCTTTCTTATCCATATCTTTAATAAATCCGTCTTTGCCATCCATATATCCTTCAATATCTTGGGGATATCGTCCGGCTAATTGTTGCTTGAGTTCGCTGTATTGCCGCGCGTCGTCTGGGTGAGTTCGCATATAATCTCGGAAGGCTAGATGACGCTCGATTTGCACAGAACCCACCTCGAAGGTATGAACGTGATGGGTGCGGGTTCCGAATCGGTTACACTTACGGAAATATCGGCGATCGGGAATTCCAAACTCCCCCATGGCTTCGTACCCCAGGGATTCCATGGCTAAATTGCGATCGTCCACCCGAGTAATGTCGCCGACAACTACCAAGATATCGATGATGGGTTTGGCGTAGATGTTGGGAATAGCAGTACTGCCGATGTGGTGGATGGCAACAAGGTTATCGCCGAGAATATTGGCAATTAAATCGGCTTCCACCTCAAATGCATCTCGCCACGCTGGGTTATGGGGAACGACTTCGACTCTTCTAGTTTGGGGCATGGCGATCGCTTCGGGGGTGACGGTTCTTATTTTAGAGGAGAGGCGATCGGGAATTTGGCTTAAGATTTCTTCAGCAATAGGATCGAAGACAACTATCAAATCTGCTTGGGGTTCGAGGCGATGCAGAATCCAGCAATAACCGGCTGCGTCGGATTCGCTGCGATGGCGCGCGATCGTAACTCGCTGACAATTCGGCAGCAGGCGAACTACCGCCCAAGGATTTAGGCGTGCTGAATAAGGCATAATATTGATGTCTCCACAGAGAGATAGGGCCAGCTCAATGCTTTCCAGGGCGGGAGCTGGTTCTTGAATGCTCTTATATTACAAATAGACTTAGGGTTTTGTCTAGTTATCTAAGTTAACTTATACTAAAGATGAATTCCAGCCAAAAGCTACAGCAACTGCGCAAACAACGAGGATTAACGCAAAGACAAATTGCTGAGGCTTTAGGCGTGACAGACCAGACTGTCAGTAATTGGGAGGCAGGTCGATTCGAGCCCAAATTGACAATTCGCCAGACTCAAGCATTGTGCCAAATTTTGGAATGCTCTCTACAAGACCTGCCAAATTTTAGCGATATGGGAACGTTGAAAGATTAAACGCAAACCGCTCCCAATCGTTGGAGATGGGAGGGTTGGGGAGGTGACGTTACTGCTCCGGAGAATCGAGCTGTTCCCGGTAGAATCCCGATACGCTCTCCACGTAATCAGCTGCAAAACCGCTATCGCATCCGGTGGGTTCTCCCGTCATCCACCAGCAGGCGGCACGACGAACGACGGCATCATCGTTACCCGCAGCACTCGCCTGCTCCTCTAGCTGCCACTGGGCAATGCAACTGATGACGCTGCGGGCGAGTTCCGCATCGGCTTCAAAGGTTTCGGGGGACACGGATTCACCCAAACATTGTTCGCTCCAACCGGTGAGAGTTCCCGGTAAAACTTGCCAGTCACTATACATGCCATCATCGGGACTATCCGGGGGGGCAGCCAAACGCAGGGCTTCGACAAAAGCGTCCAGTTGCACCTCATCGACTTGAGCGGCTGCGGGGGTAGCGAAAAAACCAAAGCTGACGAGGATTCCCAAGAGAGCGTTTATGGGGAAAATTTGAATTTTCATCACCAAGACCTCTAAATGCACTCTGAATATTTTGAATTTATGCAGGACAGTATAGCAGTCGTCTATCGGGCACGGACACAAGTGACTGTGGGCTGGGGGAGCTGGGGAGGCTGGGGAGGAAAGACCACAGGTTAATGACAAATTGTCCAGCGTTATTCTAACTGCCAACTCCTATCTAGGAGCATCTCGATCGCATCTCGAAAAAAAGGCCCCACCCCAATAATTTGAGGTGAGACCGTTACAGGCTCATGTCGATGTATCAGTAGGATACGACGCGATCGAGGTGTGGGGATTCACCCAAAAGATGCATCTTCTATCACCCAAATAGGCGATGCTCAACCGATCCCTGTGGTCTAGAAACCGTAACATTACGATCGGATACTGCTGATACTGGTACGATCTCATCTTGCTAGAATTCCCATAAAATCGTGCAACTCGCTTCATCTCCCATTACCCGCGATCTCGTCCTCATCGGTGGCGGACACAGCCACGCCATCGCCCTGAAACTTTGGGGTATGAATCCCCTGCCTGGGGTGCGCCTGGTTCTGATTACCGACACCTCCCACACGCCCTATTCGGGAATGCTGCCGGGTTACATCGCGGGGTTTTACGACTTCGACGAATGCCATATCGACTTGCGACCTCTGGCCAATTTTGCCGGTGCTCAGTTAGTTCTCGATCGCGCCATTGGCTTGGATTTGTCAGAAAATCGGGTACTGTGCGCCGATCGTCCCCCCATCGCCTTTGACGTTCTCTCGATTAATATCGGCAGTACCCCCGCCACCATTGCCGTTCCCGGTGCGGCAGAATACGCCATCCCCGCCAAACCCGTCGCCCAATTTCTCGATCGCTGGCACGAATTGGTAGATACGGTGAGTCGATCGCCCCAAAACCCCATACACATTGGCATTGTCGGCGGTGGTGCAGGGGGTGTAGAACTGGCCCTGACGATGCAAGCGAGACTCTCTCAAATCCTCAAACGCGCCGGAGAACCTGACACGAACCTGCAAATTCACCTTTTCCATCGCGGGGCACAACTGATGCCCAACCACAGTCCGACAGTGCGGCGAAAACTGCAACATATTCTGATGCGGCGCGGCGTGAATCTACATTTACAGGAAAATGTGAAAGTCGTTCGGGGAGAAATGGGGGCGATCGAAGTTTGTTGCGAATCTGGGTTAACGGTAAAGTGCGATCGCCTCTTTTGGGTGACCCAAGCCTCTGCCCCCGCCTGGTTGGAAAAATCGGGACTGGCAACGGATTCTAACGGCTTTGCCCTCGTTGGCGACACCCTGCAATCGATTTCCCATCCCCAGATTTTCGCCGCTGGGGATATTGCCACCATGCAACGGCATCCTCGCCCGAAAGCCGGGGTTTTCGCCGTCCGCCAAGGGCAACCGATCTTCGAGAATTGGCGCGCATTTCTGCAACAGCAACCCCTCAAACCCTACCAACCCCAACAACACCTCCTCGGTTTAATTGGAACGGGAGATGGAAAAGCGATCGCCTCGCGGGGACAGTGGGGATTGGGACCGTTTTCGGCGTTGTGGAAGTGGAAAGATCGGATCGATCGGAAGTTTATGGAACGGTTCTGTACGTTTCCAAAGATGCATCCAGATATGCAGCCTTCTAACGCTGACGAATCGCCAAACCCAACAATCCAGACGACAATGCGCTGCGCCGGATGCGGATCGAAAGTAGGACAAACCAGCTTAGAACGAGTTCTCCAACGGCTACCCAAGGGAACTTTAAATGATGCAATAAATGATGCGATCGCCCTGGGGTTGGATGCCCCCGACGATGCCGCCGTGGTGAGGGTTCCATCCGATCGACTGATGGTACACACCCTCGACTATTTCCGGTCTTTCCTCGCCGATCCCTATATTTTCGGGCAAATTACCGCCCATCACTGCCTCAGCGATATTTTCGCCATGGGTGCCACGCCGCAAACTGCCCTGGCGATGGCGACGATTCCCTACGCCACCGATGCCAAAACCGAAGAAACCCTCTACCAACTGCTTTCGGGGGTGGTGGACGTATTAAACGAGTGTCAAACGGCGTTGGTAGGCGGACACACTACCGAAGGGGCAGAACTTGCGCTGGGACTGGCTTGTAACGGATTTGTTGCCGCTGATGCCCTGTTGCGAAAAGGGGGAATGCAACCCGGTGACGTGTTGATTCTCACCAAAGCCTTGGGAACCGGGACGCTGTTCGCCGCCGATATGCAACTTAAAGCCAAAGGACGCTGGATCGAGGCCGCAGTTCGATCGATGTTACTCTCCAATCGGGAGGCGGCAAATTGCGCGATCGCCTATCAGACTCGCGCCTGTACCGATGTGACGGGATTCGGACTGTTAGGTCATTTACTGGAAATGGTGCAAGCCTCTTCGGTATCGGCAACTCTGAATTTAGCAGCCATTCCCGCCATCGAGGGGGCGATGGATACCTTCAGTCGGGGCATCTTCAGTTCTCTCCACCCCCAAAATGCCAAAGTTTCCCGGTTTGTGAATAACTGGGAACAAGTGCGCCACCATCGCAGCATCCCTCTCCTCTTCGATCCGCAAACCGCTGGGGGGTTGTTATTGAGCGTTCCCGAAACCGAGGCGAGTGGGTGTGTTGAAGCGTTGCAAAAGTTGGGATACCGTCACAGTTGTGCGATCGGACGGGTTCATTCGTTGGAGTTGGGAATGTTGCCGTTGAATGTGGTTTTGTAGGGGCACAAGCATTTGGGCAATTCCTCATGCATCCAGCGAAATCTCAACTGTCCAAATGCTTTGCCCTCACCCTTTGATACCAACACGACATCAAAATGCATCGTTTGAGCAATTCCTCATGCATCCAGCGAAATTTCAACTGTCCAAATGCTTTGCCCTCACCCTTCGATACAAACACGACATCGAAATGCATCGTTCGATTTGAATCTTGGCGATCGCTAAAAAACACTAAAAAAGAGCGGGTTTATAGGTTTAACTTCCAAAGAAGCTTAGCAGTAGAAACCCCCTACTACTACCAGGGCGACAACTACAAGTTTTCATTAATTCGGCTTCCCAAGAAGCCTAGCAGTTGGGTTGACGGCGTTTCGAGGGTTACGACTTGCTGCCGTTCTCTTACACTTGCCGATGCTTGTATTTTCCTGCCCCGGAGTGGGCAAAGCATTTGGACTGATTAGATATCGATTTCCCCACGATTTATCGCCCAAATGCTTGTGCCCCTAACAGTGTGCCCATACAGTACGTCCCAAAATCAACCGATCGACTGCGATATAATCTGTAATTTACCTGGGATAGCGTCAAGCAAACGATATGGCGATCGCAATTGATTTTGGCACGAGTAATACCGCTGTTGCCCGTTGGAACCCCGTCACCGAAAAACCGGAAACCGTCAAACTACCTCAACTGAGCGTGCAGCAGGGTCAAAATCCGCCTCTGATTCCCAGTTTGGTTTACGTTGAAGATGCGGAGAAAGGGCAAATTCTCGCGGGAAAAACGGTACTCGATCGCGGTTTGGATTTGAAAACCGATCCGCGTTTTTTTCGCAGTTTCAAACGGGGCATCGGTTCCGACGTGCGGGGGTTTTTACCGGAAATCGACGATCGCACCGTCACCTTCGAGCAAGTGGGGGAATGGTTCTTAGCGCAAATTGCCGCCGGAATTGAAGCGGTTCCCTTACCCTTAGATTCTCTCATTTTAACGGTTCCCGTCGATAGTTTTGAATTCTATCGCAACTGGCTCGGATCGGTTTGCGAGGGGTTAAATATCGATCGCGTGCGAATGCTCGACGAACCCACGGCAGCGGCATTGGGATATGGGGTAGAAAATCGCGGATTGTTGCTGGTGGTAGACTTTGGCGGCGGCACGTTGGATTTATCCCTCGTCCAACTTGATGGCGATAAGAAAGAGAAAACCGCGCCATTGGGATTTATTTTAAAATGGGGCGATAAATCCTTTGCCGAGCAGTCGAGACAACAAACCAAAACCGCGCGAGTTCTTGCTAAATCCGGACAAAATTTAGGGGGGACGGATATCGATAATTGGTTAGTGGATTATTTTGCCGATCGACAAAATTTACCCAAAAATCCCCTCACCACTCGACTTGCAGAACGCTTAAAAATTCAGCTTTCTTTACAACAAAAAGCCAGCGAAGTTTATTTCAACGACGAAACCTTTGAAAGCTACGAACTCGAACTCGATCGAGATAGTTTTGAAACCATTCTCAAGGAACGAGAATTTTTCGATCGCCTCGATGAATCCATGACTCAAGTACTGCAACAAGCGCGACGGCAGGGCATCGAACCCAGCGATATCGATGCGGTGTTACTCGTGGGCGGAACCGTGCAAATTCCCGCCGTTCGCACTTGGATCGAAGGCTACTTCCCAGCGGATAAAATTCGCGGCGATCGTCCTCTCGATGCCATTGCCACCGGTGCGTTGCAACTCAGTCAAGGGCTAGAAATCAAAGACTTTCTCTACCACGGTTACGGCATTCGCTACTGGGATCGGCGGCGCAATGCCCATAGCTGGCATCCGATTATCAAACCCGGTCAGCCTTACCCCATGGAAGAACCGGTGAAGCTGGTTTTAGGGGCATCAACGGAAAACCAACCCCAAATCGAGTTAGTCTTGGGAGAGCTGGGCAACTCCACGGGGGGAACCGAAGTTTATTTCGATGGGAATCGCCTAATTACCCGCCAACTCAGCGACGCGCAAGCTGCCGTCCAGCCCCTCAACGATACCGAAGGCGGACGCACCATCGCTCAACTCGACCCCCCCGGCAATCCCGGTCGCGATCGCATCGAAATACAGTTCCGCATCGACGATCGCCGCTTCCTCAGAATCACCGTCGAAGACCTACTCACCCTCGATACCTTACTCGACGATCGCCCGGTGATTCAATTGAGTTAAACCTTCGGTGGGGTTTGGGAGGCATCGGAGGCATCGGAGGCATCGGAGGCTTGGGGAGTAGGGGAGGTCGAAATCATCAATCATCAAATTATAGTGGGAGCATCTTGCTCCCGTTTCTCCCATTTCTCCCGTTTCTCCCCCTGCTCCTCAAACGACCATCCCTCTTAACGATATAGTGCGTAATACGTCACCATTGGAATCACCGTCGCGCCGATGAGGAGGAAAATCACCAACGTGGTGGAATCGCTCTTAGTCGCTTCCGTCTCTTCTGCGGTCGCGAAGGTTCCTTCAACTTGAATATTATCCACGATAGCCGGAGGACCGGGATCGGGTTCTCCCGACAGAACAGCCATGAGGCGATCGCTCGCATCAATGAATGCCTGATTGTACTTATCGCCGCTGCGCAAGGGAATGAGGACGGTTTCCTGGGCGACGCTATCGGCAATTTCTTGAGTTAAAGCTCGATCGACTCCCTCGCCAACGCGGATGGCAGAACTATTAGTGACGGTGTCCAATGCCAGCAAAACCTGATTAGCTTGAGTTTCCGGGGTGGGATACCAGGCTTCAAACAGGGCGTTGGTGAAACTGTCGATGGTTTCTCCGTAATCGAGGCGGCGAATCGTGACAAACCGGATTTCCGCGCGATCGCGAACCTCTTCGATCGCCCCCTTGATTCGCCGTTGGGTGACTCGACTGAGAACTTCAGCATCATCGACGATCTGGGTGGAGTCTCCGGCGGAAACAAACGGCAAATCGTAGATTCCCGTTGCGGAGGCTGGGGTTGCTGCGACAAAAAAGGCGATCGCGATCGCGATCGCCCCTTGCAACCCGCCTCGAATCCATTGCTGCCAATTCAATCTCCGATTCGATCTGGACGTGAGGAGCTGTTTCATTGTGGTTTTTGCCCTACAATTGATTGCTTACCCCAAAATAGTACCAACGATATCGCCCCTAAGACCTGCTAGGGTTTTCCCGATTGCAGCAATCTATTGAAAGAAAGACGATCGAGCGCGCGATATTTGGGATAATCGTGTAAATTTCCGCCGAAACTTTCAACACACTTTCAACTCAACAGTTCCACTGCAATCTGGAGGGGTGCGCATGCCTCAGTCTCATCCACAATCGGCTTCAATCAGAACCGGCGATCGTTCCCGCACCGATACAGTCCGACACCTGCGCCGCCTGAGCCACCTACTCGACAACGCCATCCCCATTCCCGGCACCAAATATCGCCTGGGTCTCGATCCGATTTTAGGCTTGCTACCCGGTGGCGGAGACGTTGCCGGGGCAGCACTGTCGGCCTATATCGTCTATCGGGCCGCGCAGCTGGGTTTGCCCACCGAGACAGTCCGACAAATGGCGGGGAACGTTCTCATCGAAATGTTCGTCGGCATTTTTCCCGTTCTGGGTGACTTATTCGATGTGGGATGGAAAGCCAACGTGCGTAACGTTCGGTTATTAGAAGAACACATCGGTTCCCCCGAACCCACCCAAGCCGCAGACAAACGCCTCGTCTTCCTCATGGTTGCTGGAATCGTTCTCGTGGCAGTAGCACTCGCTGCGGTTACCGTGGCAATTCTGCGCTTTCTCTTGAGCCTACTGGGGTAAGAAGGATAGGAGAGTCGGACGCGCACAGGAGATTTATCGTCGCCACTGACCCATTGTCAATTGTCCATTCACTCCTGCCATGCCTCCAAAAGCCCCCCTGCCTCCAAAAGCCTCCCCTCGGTCAGCTCGGGCGCTATACTAAGTGGGTGCTATGGAGATGATGCTAGGTGTAAGGTGATGGCAATCGGTAAGTTTTTTCAAAAACCCGATGCGGAGTTAGACGATCGCATACCGCCGGGTCAATATTTAGCCAAAGGGTTTCCGGTGCTAACCTACGGCGACACCCCGACCGTTCGTACGGAGGAATGGCAATTTAAAGTCTGGGGTCGTGCCAAGGAAGTCACCTTCAATTGGGCGGACTTTATGGCGATGCCAAAGTCGGATTTTACCGCTGATTTTCACTGCGTGACTCGCTGGTCGAAATTGGATGTGCGCTGGCGGGGAATTAAGGTGACAGACTTCATGAAATCGATCGAAGTCGAACCCGAAGCGGTGCATATTATGGAACATTGCTATGGCGGATACACCACCAATATTTCCCTAGAAGACTTCTTGCGAGAGGAAAATTTCTTTGCCTACCGCCTGTTTGACGAACCGCTTTCCCCGGAACACGGCGGCCCGATGCGATTGGTGGTTCCTCATCTCTACGCTTGGAAAAGTGCCAAGTGGATTAACGGTTTAGAATTTCTCGATGACGAGCAACTAGGATTTTGGGAACGAAATGGCTACCACCGGCGCGGCGAACCTTGGGCTGAGGAACGTTACAGCGATCGCTTTGGGTTGTAGCATTTTATAAACGATCGCCTTTGCTGACGCGCGATCGCATCTACATTGCGACGCAATTGGATCTCGACGCGCAGCTCTATCTTAGAGCAGGTTGCATCTCCTGCATTGCTCTTCGTGCATTGCTCTTTTAGAAACAAACAATTATGTATCTTGAATCGCCAGTAATTTATAACGATTATCCAACTATGGCAACGATGCGTCTTGAGTATCGACTCAGTGCTAAGGATTATCAAGAAGCATACACGGCTAACTATAAATCCCAACGAGTGAGTTATCTATTTTTGTGGAGTTTAAGCGTTTTAGTCATCGGTTTAGGACTATTATATCTTTTTGCCCCCACCCAGGGAAGCTTTTTTGTGAGAATTTTGGGTTTGATTTTTATGGGTTGTGGGGCGTGTTTGATTCCCGATCTCTATTATCGCTTTTTTATGCTGAGTGGGTGGAAAAATAACCCCGGTTGGCGCGAACCGATCGAGCTGCAAGTTTCTGAAGAAGGAATTATGTATGTTTCACCCAGCATTCAAGCCAAGATTAAATGGCCGGTTTATTCTCATTTTATTGAAACTCCAAATCTGTTTTTAATTTATCCGGTTCAACAACTGTATGGGGTGCTACCCAAGCGGGCATTTCACACGCGAGAACAGGCGAGAGAATTTAGACGGTTACTGAAGGTCAACATCGGGACGGGAGGGGTTCGAGAGGAAAGAAAAGTTGGACAGCGTAGAATTCGAACCAAAAGAAAAGGGAGAAATAAAAAATTGAAGAATAGATAGAACGACGAAAACATCGTTAAATTTTGGATAGCAAGCAACCACTCCGTATTTAAGTCGTTTTTTAATTATTATTTAGTATTCATTTCACAGCTCGAGTATTCAATCGTATAAATATATCGAATTCACCAATTTTTCGAGGCTTAGATCGCCTAAACGATAAAATTATTCGCTCGAACTCGATCTAGCAGTCGCCACAACATCATTTTTGAATCTTAGATCGAGTCTCGGATAACTCGTTACAACTACAGCCATTTTCGCGCGTTATATACCCCGAGTATAAATTTGTAGGGTGGGCAGTTCAATAACTTGTATATATAGCGCTACGCGAAGCGGGAACAGGGAACGGGGAACGGGGAACAGTAGACTCTCAGATAGTTTCAGGATTTATAAATGTCCTAACTCATTTGCGTAGTGCTATAAGTTTGGACTTTGGAGAAAAACTGCCCAGCTTCACAAGTCCGCGCACAACGAGGCGATACTATTCCCGTTCCCTGTTTTCGATCGCCCTTTCCCTGCTGCGAAGAGCGATCGCATTGGAGTGAGATGTGTGGGTATCAGAGGTGGAAAAAGCCGGCGAGGATTTGGATTGGAACAACTGCGATCGAGTCCTCGCAGCGATCGCGTAGAATACCGGAACCACGTATAAACTCAACACCGTCGAAACGAGCATTCCCCCCACCACTGCCATAGAAATCGACACCCGACTGGCAGCCCCCGCACCGGTGGAGAAAACCAGGGGCAACAAACCAAAAATCGTGGAAAATGCCGTCATTAAAATCGGGCGGAACCGAACCTGTCCGGCACTAGTAACAGCCGCCTCAATTCCCATACCTAAATCCCGCTGTTGGTTGGCAAACTCCACAATTAAAATCGAGTTTTTCGTCGCCAGTCCAATCAACATAATTAACCCGATTTGGCTGTAAACATTTAAATCCAGTTGGGCAACAAATAACGCCGTAAATGCCCCCAGTAAGGATAGGGGAACGGCGAGCAAAATCACGATCGGATCGAGGAAACTTTCAAACTGGGCGGCGAGAACTAGGAAAATAAACGCCAATGCCAGGAGGAAGATAAACGAGGTGGATTGCCCCGCTTCTTTAAATTCCAAGGATTGTCCGGCAAAGTCGATCGACATTTCTGGGGGAACCACTTCTGCGGCGAGATTCTCCAACGCTGCCAACGCTTCGCCCAAGCTGGTTCCCGGTGCGGCACTCCCCTCAATGGTAGCGGCGCGGAAGCGGTTGTAGTGACCGATTTCTGGGGGAGTGGTAGTGGTTTCGATACTGACTAAGTTACTCAAAGGAACCAGACGATCGCTTCGAGTCCGGACCTGGATTTCCCGAATGCTGTCGGGGGTCGATCGAAAATCCTTATCTGCCTGCACCACCACCTCATACTGGCGGTTACCGCGATTGAAGTTGGTAATCTCCTGTGCCCCCAGCAGAATTTGCAGCGTACGGGAGATATCCCGCACCGACACCCCCAAATCCGCCGCCGCCGTGCGGTTCACCTGAATGGTTAACTCCGGCTTGGTGAGTTTGAGGTTGGTGTCCATATTCACCAATTGCGGCAGTTCGTTCGCCCGCCTTGCCAACTCCGCAGACACTTCGGCAAGGCGATCGAGATTGCTACCTTGCAACACCAACTGCACCGCTTGCCCGAATCCCGCGCCGGGTAGCGATGAGGGATTGATGGGAAATACCAGGGCTTCGGAGATACCGGAAAAGCGCCCGAACAACTGCCCGACAATTTCCTGTTGGGATTGTCCCGGTTCGGTGCGTTCGTCCCAATGGTTGAGGCGGACGAAGGTAATGCCACGATCGACTTGTCCCGGCGCGCCACGCCCAAACGCCCCGACGCTGAAATAGGCTTTCACCTCCGGAATTTGGCTGTAAATCTCCTCCACTTGCCGCATCACCTTATCGGTATAGTCGATGGTGACGCCTTGGGGGGCGCGGACGAAGGTGATAATCCGACTCCGATCTTCCGTGGGGAGGAATTCCTGGGGCAGTTGGGCAAAGAGAATGCCGGTAACTGCCATAGAAAGGAAAAAGCCGACAACCACCATTTCCTTCCAAGACATCACCCGCGCCAGGGAGGAGGCGTAGAGGTTACTACAACGATCGAGAAATCCTTCGATCGCCCGAAAGACAAAATTCGGTTGCTGGGGGCGGGATTTGAGCAATCGCGCCGAGAGGGATGGGGCGAGGGTAAGGGCGACAAAGGAGGAAATCACCACCGAACCAGCTAAAGTGAGAGCAAATTCGGTAAACAAACGACCGGAGGAACCGCCTGAGAAACCCACCGGCACAAACACGGCAATCAACACCACCGTCGTGGCAATCACCGCAAATACCACCTCTCGCATCCCCGCCATCGCCGCCCGGAAGGGTTTCATCTCCTTCTCTTCGATATAGCGGACGATATTTTCCAATACGACGATCGTGTCGTCCACCACCAATCCCGTCGCCAGGGTGAGGGAAAAGAGGGTGAGGGTGTTGACGGAGTAGCCGAGAACGTACATCACCCCAAACGCACCCACGAGGGAAACGGGAATGGTGAAGGCGGGAATCAGGGTGGCGCGGGCATCTCGCAAAAAGAAGAAAATCACCAGAATCACCAGAAATGCCGCCAGATACAGCGCCCCCCACACTTCATCGATCGCCAATTGGACGAATTCCGAGGAGTCTACCGGCAGTTCGTAGCGCATTCCCTCGGGGAAACCGGGGGCAAGCTGTTCCATTTTGGCTTTGACGGCGGCGGCGACTTCTAAAATATTGGCGGTGGAGAGTTTGACGATACCCAACCCGACTGCCGGTTTGCCCTTGAAGCGGACAAACGATCGCTCGTTTTCGGCGCCAATTTCCGCCCGGCCGATATCTTTGAGGCGAATTTGAGTACCGTTGGGGGTTGTCCGCACCACCAAGTTTTCGTACTCGGCCGGGGTTTGCAGTTGCCCGAGGGTACGCACGGGATATTCCGAGGTATCTCCCTCCACCCGGCCGCTGGGGAGTTCGACATTTTCTCGCCGCAGGGCATCTTCCACTTCCAGAATCGTCAGATTGCGCGCCGCCAACCGTTGGGGGTCGATCCACAACCGCATGGCGTAGCGGCGTTCTCCCCCAATGATGATATTGCTGACACCGGGAACGGTTTCGAGGGCATCGACGATAAAGCGATCGGCATAATCGCTCAATTCCAGGTTAGAAATGCTGCCATCCTCGGAATAGAGGCTAAACCACATAATCGGCGAGGCATCCCCCGATCGCTTCCGCACCACCGGTGATTCCACCTCTTCAGGCAATCGTCCCACCGCCTGGGCGACGCGAGAACGCACCTCCTGGGCGGCGACATCGATATCGCGATCGAGTTCGAACTGCACGGTAATCGAACTCACCGATTCTCGACTCTCGGAGGTCAGGGTTTTAATTCCTTCCACCCCGTTAATTTGCGACTCCAAAATTTCCGTCACTTCCGTTTCCACGGTACGGGGGTTAGCGCCGGGATAGGTGGTGGAAACGCTGACGACGGGGGGGTCGATGCTGGGAAATTCTTTAACCGGTAGGCGGGTGTAGCCGACCAGTCCCACCAGGACGATGAGAATCGAACAGACGGCGGAGAAGACGGGGCGTTTGATGAAAAAGTCGGTGAACATAAACCGGAAGGGGGAAAGGAGACGCTGTAGGGGCAAAGCATTTGGGCGATAAATTATTGGAAAAACGAAAACTCATATATCCAAATGCTTCGCCCTCCAGGGGATATAGAGATAGAAAAATGCTGCTCGCGACGGTAATATTTTACGATCGATATTTTTGGATGGGTTGATGCGCGATCGCAGTGGTGTCAACTCAAGATACTACTGTATCAATGGGTTCTCCGATCGAGTCGCAGAGCGATCGTGTAAGAGATTTACAGACTTTCCCACACACAATCACCCACCCCCAGCCCCTCCCAAGAGGGGTGTCAGACTTGAAGAAATGCTATTTCCAGTTTCTCTAATATGCTTGTTCCCCTCTTGGGAGGGGTTAGGGGTGGGTTCGCATTTAGGCTTTATTAAACGCATGGTTCATTTTGCCCAAATGAGTGGACTCTCAATTCACTTGATTTACTATCCCCCTTATCACAGCAAATATAACCCGATTGAGCGTTGTTGGGCGAGCTTGGAGAATTATTGGAATGGTACGATTCTCAAGTCCATTGAGGATGCCCTTCTCTGGGCCTCGAATATGATGTGGAAGGGAGTCAAGCCAACGATCGAACTGGTTGAGGGCACCGAAGAAAAAAATGTCACGGTGCCCAAGGATGAGTTAGCACCTGACAAACAGCACTGGCACTGCTGTGAAATCTTACCCAAATGGGATATCCAGATTCTCCCCAACTGACTGGTATCTTATTTTTTGGCAGATCCCTTAGGACAGTCCGATCTAACATGAGCGTATCTTTCTCCCCCTGCTCCCCCTGCCCACGGTCACTTGTGTCAAACACGCGACTGAATATGGCTAACCCCCCATCGTCGATTCGATCGCCCCTTCTGCGTGCAAAACGATCGCCCTCAACTCCTCCAACACCTGCCCGCTTGCCGACTGCCACAACCCCCGCTGATTCGCCTCAAGCATCCGTTCCGCCATATCCCGCAGCGCCCAGGGATTCTTATTCTGGATGAACTGTTGCACCTCTTCATCCAATAAATACGCCTGCGTCACCCCTTCATATATATAGTCCTCCACGCATTGCGCCGTCGCATCGTAGGCAAACAAATAATCCACCGTCGCAGCCATTTCAAATGCCCCCTTATACCCGTGGCGCATCACCCCGGCAATCCATTTGGGATTAATCACCCGCGATCGATACACCCGCGCGATTTCCTCCTTTAAATGCCGCACTTTCGGGTTTTCCGGTACCGAACTATCGCCAAAATACGTCACCGGATTCTCCCCGCGAACCTTCCTCACCGCTGCCGTCAATCCCCCCTGAAACTGATAGTAATCGTCGGAGTCGAGTAAGTCGTGTTCCCGATTATCCTGGTTGTGCAAGACAATTTGCATTTCGGCGAGGCGACTTTCAAAGGCTTCCGGGGCAGATACCCCCATCCCCCTTCCCGTATAGGCGTAACTACTCCAATTCAGATATGCCGTGGCTAAATCGCGATCGTCCGTCCAGTTTTGCCCTTCAATTAACCCCTGCAATCCCGCGCCGTATGCCCCCGGTTTAGAACCGAAAACTCGATAGCGCGATCGAACTTTTGCCGTTTCCTCCGGCAATCCCAATTCCTGCCACCGTTGCGTTTCTGCTTGTACTTGCGCCGCCAGGGGGTTAAGTTCCGCCGGTTCGGCTAAATCTGCCACGGCTGCTACTGCCGAGTCGAATAAATCGATGAGATTGGCAAACGCATCCCGGAAAAAGCCAGAAATCCGCAGCGTTACATCCACCCGAGGGCGATTCAAGATTGCCAGGGGGATAATTTCAAAGTCCACCACCCGGCGAGAAATGCCATCCCACACCGGCTGTACCCCCAGCAATGCCAGGGCTTCGGCAATATCGTCGCCTCCCGTTCGCATCGTAGACGTTCCCCACACCGAAAGCCCCAGGGTTCGGGGATACTCGCCATTTTCCTGGGTATACCGTTCGATGAGAACCTCCGCAGCTTTGCGCCCCACCTCCCAAGCCGTTTCCGTGGGGATGGCGCGAATATCCACAGAATAGAAGTTTCGCCCGGTGGGTAATACGTCAGAACGCCCCCGCGTCGGCGCGCCAGAAGCCCCACTGGGAACGAATCCACCATTTAAACCGTGGAGGAGATTAGTTATTTCGCCGCTAGTTTGTTGCAACGCCGGCAGGAGAGTATCGCGTATCCAGACAAGTTCGGTTTCGATATTTGGCGCAGGTGAATCTGTCAGGGCAGTAGGGGCAAAGCATTTGGGCGATAAATCCTCGGAAAAACTGCCATTCAACAATCCAAATGCTTCGCCCATTTCCGTTCCAGGGGTTGCAGGCGTGGTAGGCATTGATGACGCATCATCATTTTCGATCGCCTCTACTGCATCTCCAACAGTTTGCCATTTCTCATCGGTAATGGGTTTGTCTGCCAGAATCCCCTCCACTAATTCCGCAGCATAAATTTCGATCGCCTCAACAACTTCCCTCACCGTTCCCCATTCCCCATTCCCCATTCCCCATTCCCCATTCCCCCCCAACGGATCGATATCCAACTCCCAATCCTTAGCAATTGCCCGCGTCAATCCCATCCGATTCTCTCCCGGCGAACGAGCGATCGCAACAATTAAATCCCGCAGTTGCCGCCCTTGGGGACATTGCCCGAAAATATGCAACCCATCGCGAATTTGGGCTTCTTTGAGTTCGCATAAATAGCCGTCGATCGAGGTGAGGAGGGTGTCGGTGGCTTCGGTATTGGCGATTCCCAAATCCCGATCGAGATTCTCCTGTTTCAACAACCCAATAATGCGATCGCCAATTATCTGCAATCGCGCCGGATCTAAACTTTGGGCTTCGTAATATTCATCCACCCATCTCTCCAGTTGCGACAGAGAACCGTATAACTCCGCCCTTGTCATCGGTGGCGTCAGATGATCGAGAATCACTGCCTGGGCGCGGCGTTTGGCTTGGGAACCTTCCCCCGGATCGTTAACGATGAAGGGATAGAAGTGGGGCATCGCCCCCAATGCCACCTCCGGATAGCAGGTTTCGGATAAAGCGATACTTTTCCCCGGCAACCATTCTAAATTCCCGTGTTTGCCCACATGAACGATCGCCTGGGCTTGAAAGTGCGATCGCAACCAATGATAAAACGCCAAATATTCCGGTGTCGGTTCCAAATCCGGGGCGTGGTAGTTCAAACTCGGATCGCGATCGTATCCCCGGGAAGGCTGGATTCCCACAAATACATTTCCCAGTTGAATGCCGGAAATGGGAATAGGGGTGTCTTCAATCTCTCCCCAACGCTGAATAATCCCCTGGCGTACTGCTTCCGGTAGCGTTGCAAAATACTCTCGAAATTCTGCTGCGGAAACTGACTGAAAAATCGATCGCCAGTCTCGACTTTCGAAATCGTTGGTTACTCCAGATGTAAGGCGAGAAATCAATTCATCTCCCGTTTCGGGAATCCGATCGAGTTGATACCCCTCCCGTTGCATCCCTTTGAGAATTTCAACGCAACTTGCCGGCGTATCCAACCCCACCCCATTTGCCAATCGCCCGTCTTTATTGGGATAGTTGGCTAAAATCAGGGCAACTTTTCGCTGTTCTGGGGGAGTTCGCCGCAGGTTTACCCAGTTTGCCGCTAAATCGGCAACAAATTCCACCCGATTCGGTAAGGGTTGATAGACAACGACAGCAGTTTCGAGGCGATCGTTCCAAGTTTGTTCGCCTTTGAAGGAAATCGCCCGACTGGAAATTCGCCCGTCAACTTCCGGCAAGGCAACATTCATCGCCATATCTCGCGGTGTCAATCCCATCAACTGCGACTCCCATTGTTCCTGGGTTCCGCCGCTGAGGATGACTTGGATTACCGGAACGTCGGGGAAGCCGGAAATCGGGCCAAAATTTCGATCGGGGCGATCGTACTTGCCAGCTTGGTTAGGAGACTCCGCGTCAATCTTCCCCTTGTCCCCTTGTCTCCTTGTCCCCTTGTCTCCCCCTCCCCTTGTCCCCTTGTCTCCTTGTCCCCTTGTCTCCCCCTCCCCTTGTCCCCTTGTCTCCTTGTCCCCTTGTCTCCTTGTCCCCTTGTCTCCCCCTCCCCGCGTCCCCGCGTCAATCTTCCCCTGCCCGATCGCAAATCCAGTGGTATTGAGAATCAGTTGCGCCGATTCGAGGTACGGGGCGAGTTCCGATCGCACGTCCAAATCTCGCAGGGAAGACACGAAAAGGGGAACCGGTTCTAGCTGCCGTTGCGCTAGGGCATCGCAGAGGGCAACGATGGGGGCGGTGTTGCCGGCGAGGTAGTGGGCGCGATAGAAAAGGATGGCAACTCGCGCGGATTTCGTATTGTCTGAGTTAACGTCAGTCGGGCAAGTCGCGAGAAGGGGAGAATCTGCGACTAAAGGCGACAATTTGGCACCCCATTCCCCATTCCCCATTCCCCTTTCCCCTTTCTGAATTCCGCGCTTCCAATTCTCCCTTCCCCATTCCCCAACGCCCAAAACACCCACGCGCGGTACGGCAACGGGTAGCGGCGGATCGTACTCGAATCCCAAACAAGTATCTGCCAGAAAGAGGAGGGCATTGAGGGTATTGTCAATACCGCCTTCGATGAAATAGCGCCAAAAACGGTTCGCAACGGTCAAAGACACGGTAGAATGACCCATTAGGTCGGGATCGGGGCGATCGTCTCCTGGAAGGACGATTAAATCTGCCCCCGTCTGACGCACTATTTCTTGGGTGACTTCCAATCCGTAACTCCAGTACGATCGCCCCCCCAAAATTCGCAAAACGATAACGCGGGCGCAGCGCAAAACCTCTTCGGCGTAGGTATCGATGGCAAGTTGCTGCTGAAGTTGCAGTAGGTTTGCCCCGCGCAATTGAGGAAAGTTTTTCGGTAGGCGATCGCTGGCGGTGGCGAGGGTTTGCAAATCTGTATCGGCGGCTGTCAAAATGACAATCGGAGCGGGAGTTTGTTCGACAAAAATTACCCCATCGGTTTGGGGATTCCAGCCTCCAGGAGTCGCAGCTAAACGATGCATAAGGGATTCGATGGTGCGGGTTGATTTGAAATCATAATTTTAGATGATCTTTTGCACTTCTAAAGCTGGGTCACCGTATCATAGCGATCGATTTAGAATTCAAGTCAACCTTTGGCTTTGTTACAACTCTTTATGTAAATTTGCGAATAGAGATTTAAGCTTGACAATTCGTTAACGCTTTCCGCTCGATCCACCACCCCTACCCCATGGAAGATTCTAATTTCGTCATTTCCAGCCGAAGGTTACGCTGGCAAACGTTCGACAAAATTCGGAATCTTTTGTATCAAATGATGCCAATCGATCCGAGTAAATCGGTGGTGGTTTCTGAAGAACAGTTTCCGGAAGAAGAAACACAAAACCGCAAATTTATGGTTTTGGTTTCCGAGCCATTTAGTGCCCTACTGATCGGAGAATGTCTGCACGGCTCGCTCGATTTATATTGTAATGTCGGACTCTCTTTCGAGAATCACGCTATTGAAAAATTTTCTCTCGAAATTAATCTCAATTCGACAATACGAAAAACGATAAAAAAAATGCTACAACCTAATAATGAAATTCTTCAAAGTGACTTTACCCTCTCGCTGGTTGAGGTCCTTGATTCTGAAGAAGAGGAGGCAATCGAGTCGCCTTTAGAATATCCGTCCGTTTCGGTTTGTAAACCGGTTGAAGATGCCCTCACCCAGCATGTTGAAAAAGAGCGCTTACTCAACCAAGTGACGGCAAAAACCTACCAAAGGCTAAAGTTACCGTCAATTCTCGGCAGTACCGTCGAGCAGGTTCGAGAATTTTTAGATGTCGATCGACTGGTAATTTACCAACTCAACGGCTATTCTCATCAGCAAAATGGAATTAGAGAAGATGACTTCCACCATACCCTGGATTATATCACGTACGAAGCCAAAAAGTCTTTCAAAATTCCATCTCTACAGCAAGAACGAGAAATTTTCAAGCTGGGTTTAGTCAGTCAATATCGAGATTTATACCTGCAAGGATTTACCTTAGCGGTAGACGATACCGAACTAACTTACGCACAATCTCCCCAACTGGTGCAAGCCTTAAAAAAAGCAAAAATTCGATCGCAATTCATTGCCCCTATTATCGTCCAAGAGCATCTTTGGGGTTTATTAATTGCTCACGAGTGTCTCGAATGCCGTCATTGGACCCAAAGCGAAAAAGATTTCATCCAACACATTACCGAACATCTGGGGGTTGCTATTTATCAAGCCCAACTTTTCGCCCAAGTTCAACAACAAAAGCAAACCCTAGAACAGCAGGTGAACGAACGCACCCAAGCCCTGCGAGATGCGCTCATTTCCGCTCAAGCGGCCAATCGCTTTAAGAGTGAATTTATCGCCACCATCAGCCACGAACTGCGTACGCCCCTCACCTGCGTTATCGGCATGTCTTCTACCCTATTGCGGTGGTCGGTGGAATCCTTAAGCGATAAACAAAAACGCTACATTCAAACGATTTACAATAGCGGCGAACATTTACTCGAACTCATTGAAGACCTGCTCGATTTTTCCGAACTCGAATCGGGTAAAACCATCTTAAACGTGAGTGAATTTTCCCTAACGCAACTCGCCCATCAGAGTTTGCGAATGCTCTCCGATCGCGCGGCAGTAGACGGTGTAGAACTCGATTTAAACCTCTCCATCGAACCCCAAAGCGATCGATTTCGCGCCGATCTCGGGCGCGTCCGCCACATCCTCTTCAACCTCCTCAGCAACGCCGTCAAATTCACCCAAACCGGCGGCAACGTCATCCTACACCTGTGGCGAGAAGATAACGAAGCCATCTTGGAAGTGGAAGATACCGGCATCGGTATTCCCGAAGATCGGAGATCGCTGCTGTTTCAATCCTTCCAACAACTCGATGCCTCCTACAACCGCCAGTACGGCGGCGCGGGATTGGGATTGGCTCTCACCAAACAACTGGTGGATTTGCACGGGGGACGCATCGATGTCGAATCCACCGTGGGAGTGGGTTCCAAGTTTACCGTCCGGTTGCCCTCACAGCCGGCGCTACTCAGCAACGATTCCGATCGAGCTGCCTCCAAACCCTCCTCAGCTTTCCCACCCATCAACGCCGTTACTCAAGGACATATCGTCCTCATTGCCGATCGCGAAGACGATGCGACCCTCATTTGCAATATTCTCACTACGGCTGGGTATCAAGTGGTTTGGATGATCGAAGGGTGTACGGCCCTCGATAAAATTCAACTGCTGCAACCGGCTGTGGCGATCGTCGATCGCGGTTTAACGGGAATGGACGGCCGGGATATCATTACCACCCTGCGATCGCTACCCGACATGCAATCCCTCAAAATCCTCCTGATCGACGATTTGAATACCCCCGAAGCCGAAGCCAGCTGTTTGGCAAGCGGGGCAAACGATTGCCTCGGTAAACCCATGGAACCGGAAGTGCTACTGACAAAACTGATGGCGTTGTTCTCGACGGCAACTCCCGAACGCGAGCGATCGGAGCAATAGTTGCAATGTGTTGAAGGGAGATCGGCATTTTCGATCGCAATTTTCAGTTCGCTCGAATTTTGACGATGGGATACGATCGCGATCGTCAATTCTCAGCCTCGAACATTACCCTCTTGCAATCCAGACTAAAAAACTCAAGACGCGAGCGACTGGAGGAACGGGATAATCTGTTAGATCCACCGTCACGGTGCTGTTTTCTAACTGGAGAAATCGCCAAGCCGTTCCCGTACTCACGCAGCCGTAAACACTCGCAATTTTCTGTTGATAAATTTGATTGAAGCGCTGTGCGGCAACCATTTCGGCTAAACACTGACCCATTCCTCGCTTGAGGTCATCTTTTTTGGCTTCTACAACCACCAAAACAGGAGCTTCTACCGCAATTTGCTCCGGTGACTGACTTAAGAGAAAGTCACAAGTTCCATTCAGTCCGACTTCGGATTCTACATTAAATTCTTCACCTGAAAAAACACTAACTTTTCCCTCTAAGACTTGCTGAACTTCCAATAAAATTGGATTAATAATCGCCTCCGAACGCGCTTTTTCATTCCCGACCGCAATCGCCCAGGGAATACCGCGTTTCAGGGTTTCCTGTAATAAATAACTCGGTTCGATAATGGGAAGCTCTGGAAAAAAACGTTTTCCTTCAATAGTTTTCAGATTAAAATCTTGTTTGGCTTTCGACCAAGTGAATTCCCGATAACTCATACAGGTAACTTCCCTCTCCTGTGCCATTTTTGAAGTGCGATCGACGCGCCATACCCCATGCTTGAGTATTTTATCGTTGTTCGTTGGTGCTGCAGGCGATATCCGTACCGGTTCGAGGTCGGCTGTTGACCGATTCCGATTGGCAAACAAGTCTCGAAACCTATCCACGAGCAGCGATCGAGAAATTGCCCCCACCGATAAAGTCCACCCCCACCCTTACAAGTACGGCGATCGTCACTCAACCGCCACGGGGGTTTATGAGACAATGTAATAAAAGTTAATAGAAACGTTAATTTGAACTCGATCGCCAACGTTCAATAACACTCGGCAATCCCACGTGTTTCGATTGCGATCGAACCCGACCCACTCAAAACATTATTCATCTCCATCTCGGATTTCTGTTGTTTCATTCACCATGAGTACCCCTAGACATGAGTATTAAAGATAATCCCAAACCCCCCCGCGCTCAATTTATTATTAGTCTCGTTCTGTGGGGCATTACTGGATTTTTACTTCTCAATCTATTAGCCCCCCAGTTCTTTGGACCGAAAATCCCGCAAGTTCCTTACAGTTTATTTATTGATAAAGTCGAAGACGGTCAAGTCGAGCGAGTTTATATCGAACAAAATCAAATTCGCTACCAACTCAAAAGCGAAGACGGACAACCCGGACAGGTTCTATCAACTACCCCCGTTCTCGACCTCGAACTGCCCAATCGCCTCGAACAAAAAGGGGTAGAATTTGCTGCCGCACCGCCGCCAAAAAATCGCTGGTTTAGTAACATTTTGAGTTGGGTCATTCCCCCGCTGATTTTCGTCGCCATCTGGCAATTTTTCCTCGGACGAGGCGGTGGCGGACCCCAGGGTGCCCTCTCGATTACCAAGAGTAAAGCCAAAGTTTACGTTCAAGACGACGAAACCAAAATCACCTTTAACGATGTGGCCGGCGTTGAAGAAGCCAAAACCGAACTCGCCGAAGTCGTTGAATTTCTCAAAACCCCCGATCGCTTTACCAAAATTGGGGCGCGCATTCCCCGAGGCGTACTGCTCGTCGGACCTCCCGGAACCGGTAAAACCCTGATGGCGAAAGCCGTTGCCGGGGAAGCGGGCGTACCGTTCTTCAGCATCTCCGGTTCCGAATTCGTCGAACTGTTCGTCGGGGCGGGTGCCGCGCGGGTGCGGGACTTGTTCGAGCAAGCGAAGAAGAAATCCCCCTGCATCATCTTCATCGACGAGTTGGATGCGATCGGTAAATCTCGGGCTGGCGGCGCAGGTTTCGCTGGGGGCAACGACGAACGGGAACAAACCCTCAACCAATTGCTCACAGAAATGGATGGCTTCTCCGCCGGGGATAGCACTGTCATCGTCCTGGCAGCCACCAACCGCCCGGAAACCCTCGATCCCGCCTTGCTGCGTCCCGGACGGTTCGATCGTCAGGTATTAGTCGATCGCCCCGATTTAGCCGGACGGTTGAAAATTTTGGAAATCTACGCCCAAAAGGTGAAACTGGGCGAGAATGTCGAACTCAAAGCGATCGCCACTCGCACCCCCGGATTTGCCGGCGCAGACTTAGCCAACCTCGTCAACGAAGCCGCACTCCTCGCCGCGCGGGAAAAACGGGACAGCGTCACCCAAGCCGACTTTAACGAAGCCATCGAACGAGTCGTCGCCGGATTGGAGAAGAAAAGCCGCGTCCTCAGCGAAAAAGAGAAGAAAATCGTCGCCTACCACGAAGTGGGACATGCCCTCGTCGGCGCGCTCATGCCCGGAGGGGGAAAAGTGGCGAAAATCTCGATCGTCCCCCGCGGAATGGCCGCCCTGGGTTACACCCTGCAAATGCCCACCGAAGACCGTTTCTTGATGTCCGAGTCGGAACTGCGCGACCAAATTGCCACCCTCCTGGGGGGACGGGCCGCTGAAGAAATTATCTTCGGCAGCATCACCACCGGCGCCGCCAACGACCTGCAACGGGCGACGGATCTCGCCGAACGAATGGTCACCACCTACGGCATGAGCGATGTATTGGGGCCGCTGGCTTACGAAAAGGGTTCCCAGAATAACTTCCTGGGACAAGAGATGATGAACCCGCGCCGCAACGTCAGCGATTCCACCGCCCAAGCCATCGATCGAGAAGTGAAAGACATCGTCGAACACGGACACCAGCAAGCCCTCGACATTCTCAAGAAAAACCGCGATTTGATGGAAACCATCGCCCAAGAAATCCTCGATGTGGAGGTGATTGAAGGGACCAAGTTGCAAGAGTTACTCGGCAAAGTTGAAGCCGTTCGCTAAGGCTTTTGGGGTGTGGGGGGGAGTGAATGGACAATGGACAATGGACAATTGACAATGGGTCAGTTGCGACGCTGAACTCCCTCTCCCTTATCGTCCTTGTCGTCCCTGACTCCAAGGAGGGCACTAGCGTTAGCGCAGCCATGCGTGAGGGCTATAGCCATGCCGTAGGCTATAGCATTTGGATTTGTCAGGTTTTGTGGCAACCAAGATTAATCGCCCAAATGCTTGTGCCCCTACAGACCCTACCTCCTCTGCCCCACAACCCCAGCGCCTCGGGCGCTATTTTTTTTGCGCGTTTTTTGAAGAAAAGCCCGATGCCCCAAAATCGATCGCCGTTTGACGGTAGGTTTCGGGAATGCCGAAATCGAAGCATTGCCCTCGTACCACGTACCCCGTCATCCCCGCATCTCGACAGAGTTTCTCCAAGCAGGAGGTGAGCTGAAATTCTCCCCCTTCCCGGAAATTATCGGTAATGTGTTGTTCTAAGTAATCGAAAATTTTCGCGTCTAACACGTAAATCCCGAACATCGTCAGAAACTCATCCTCTCCCAACCCCTCAACCCGTAAGTGCTGCCGCGCGTATTCCAGGGCGGGCTTTTCCGCAATCTGAGTCAGGGATAGCGCGATCGCCTCTTCACCCTCCCAGGTTCCCGTCGCACAACCGCTGAGGTGGATGGTATTTCCCGGCATCACCCGCAGTCCGATGGTGCTACGTCCGGTGCGATGGTACGCTGCCACCATCTGAGCGGCGCAGGATGTCTCGGTATCGGCTGCGTAAATATGGTCCCCCAGCAGGAGCATAAACGGCTCTTCTCCCACCCAATCTCGAGCACAATAGACCGCATGACCGTAGCCATCTTGGGTGGTTTGTTCGAGCAGTACGACGCGCTTCCCGATGTCTTGCAGGTACTGGCTGTATTCGCGCTGGTGGGGTTTGAGCTTTTGCCACAGTTGGGGTTTCGGGGGGGCGTGAAACAGGGCTTCAAATACGCTGCGATCGCCCGGTTGGACGACAATTCCCACTTCCTCAACCCCCCCGCTGAGAGCTTCTTCGACGATCGCCACGATGGCCGGTTTGGCTCGTCCTTCGGCATCGACGATGGGAAGTAATTCTTTTTTCACCACTTGGGTGGCGGGAAACAGGCGAGTCCCGAATCCGGCAGCGGGAACGATCGCTTTACGAGGGCGAGGTGCGTTAGTCATTAGTGATGGGGGAGAGGGGGAGATGGGGAGATGGGGAGA